>MWEJ01000485.1 GCA_002071025.1 Verrucomicrobia bacterium ADurb.Bin070
ATCGACGGGTTCAAGGGCATGATCGAGACGGTCAAAAAAGCCTTCCCCAACGCGCAGGTCTACGGTACGACGCTGCGTGAGGTCGACCACGCCAACGCCCATCACTGGGGGGCGCTGATGGCCGTCGGCACGGCGTGGCATGTGGTGGAGCCGCGTCCGATCGCGGTTCTGGACCGCATCGGAGGCGGCGACGGGTTTGTCGGCGGCATGCTCTACGCCATCCTCAAGGGGTGGGCACCGGAGAAATGGATTCAGTTCGGCTGGGCCACCGGTGCGCTGGCCACAACGATGCTGGTGGACTATGCCCTGCCGGCGGACGAGGAGCAGGTCTGGAGCGTCTGGAAGGGCAACGCCCGCGTGCAGCGCTGAGCGCCCGCGAGGCATTCGGTTCATCCCATATAAATCCCGATGCGGGAGTCGGCCTCCCGTCCGCAGCGGAGGCAACGCGCGCCCGTTACGGTGCAGGCTTTTTCATTGACGGAGGGATGGGGCGCATGGGACAATCCCGCCCCACGAAAACCCGCCGACGGTGAGGGTGCGTCAGTGACGAGGGACTGTCTCTTTGCCGGTGTCTGTCGGCGAGTCCCACAGATTTGTTGAGAAAGAGAAAGAGGGACGAACAGATGAGCCGTAAGGTTTTGTTGTCAGCGAATGAAGCGGTCGCATGGGCGGCTTGCAAGGCGGGCTGCGCCGTGGCGTCGGCCTATCCGGGAACGCCGAGCACTGAGATCCTCGAGAATGTGGCGAAGTTCAAAGACTCGATTTCCTGCGAGTGGGGCGTGAATGAAAAGGTCTCGATGGAGGTCGCCATCGGCGCTTCGATCGCTGGTGCGCGCGCGCTGACCGCCATGAAGCATGTGGGCCTCAATGTGGCGATGGATCCGCTGATGACCTACACGTATGTCGGAGCGAACGGTGGCCTGGTGGTGATTGTGGCAGACGATCCCGGCATGCACAGCTCGCAGAACGAGCAGGATTCGCGCAATCTGGTCAAGTTCGCGCGCGCCGCGCTCTTTGAGCCTGCCGACAGTCAAGAGACCTTCGACATGGTACAGGCCGCGTTCGAGGTCTCGGAGCAGTTTCAGGTGCCGGCATTCGTGCGGCTGTCGACCCGTACGTCGCACACCTCGACGGTCGTGGACGTCGGCGACGATTTCGGAGCGGGAACCCCGCAGCGCAAAGCGTACGTCAAGGACATCCGGCGCTACATCCCGGTGCCGATGTTCGCGCGGCCCCAGCGTCTGAAAGCGCAGGAGCGTACCGCCGCGATGCGGGCCTTTGCCTGCGAAACGCCCTTCAACCGCGTCGAGCGCGGCGATGACCGGCTTGGCATCATCACCTCCGGCGTGACGTACCAGTATGTGAAGGAGGTTTTTCCCGAGTTCAGCGTGTTGAAGCTGGGCTTCACTAACCCGCTGCCGGTCGAGCAGGTCAAAGCATTTGCGGCGAGTGTGGAGCGCGTGCTGGTGATTGAAGAGCTGGACCCGTTCATGGAAGAGCAGGTGCGGGCACTCGGCATTGAGGTGGTCGAGCACGCGACCGAGTTGAATATGCTTGAGATGAATCCGATGCGCCTGACCGCGCTGCGCAAAGAGTTGCTTGGCGATGTCGAGCTGCCCCCCGTCACGCGCGCGGATGCCGGCCTGCCGACGCGTCCGCCGGTGCTCTGCTCCGGGTGCAGCCATCGCGCGGTCTTCTATACGCTGGCCAAACTGGGCGCGACCGTCACCGGCGACATCGGATGCTACACGCTGGGCGCGTTCCCTCCGCTCAGCGCGATGGATACCACGATCTGCATGGGTGCCTGCATCGGCAATGCCTTCGGCATGGAGAAGGCAGGAAAGACCGGCCGCCTCTGCGCGGTGATCGGCGACTCGACCTTTTTCCACTCCGGCATGACCGGCATCCTGAATGTGCTCTACAACGGCGGCACGATCACCACGATCGTGCTCGACAACCGCATCACTGGCATGACCGGTCACCAGGAGAATCCGGGCTCCGGACGCACCCTGTGCGGCGAACCCGCGCCGGTCACGGACATTGCCGAGCTGGCCAAGGCGATGGGCTTCAAGCGCGTCGCGCGCGTGGATGCGTATGACCTGGCCGCCCTGGAGCGGGTGCTCAAGGAGGAGCTGGATGCCCCCGAGCCGTCGGTCGTGATCGCGGGCGGACCCTGCCGCATCGCCGCCAAACTGATGAATGCCGGCACCTGCGAGGTGGACCCGGTCACATGCAAGGCCTGCGGTGCCTGCTTTAAGCTGGGCTGTCCCGCGATCGAGCGCGGCGAGCCGACGCCGGACGGCAAACGGTTCAAGTCGCGCATCGACCCCGTGCAGTGCTCGGGGTGCACCATGTGCAGGCAGACATGCAAATTCGGGGCGATCACCAAAATCCGCTAGCGCGTAAGGAGTTGATGGACATGAAGACGATGAATGTTTCTTTGGTGGGCGTGGGCGGTCAGGGTATTCTTCTCACCAGCGATATCTTGGCGAAGACGGCGGCGCTGGCCGGACTGGATGTGAAGAAGAGCGAGATCCACGGTATGGCGCAGCGCGGCGGCAGCGTGATCAGCCAGGTGCGTTTCGGCGAGAAGGT
>MWEJ01000486.1 GCA_002071025.1 Verrucomicrobia bacterium ADurb.Bin070
ATCGCCTGGCTGGTCGGCTTCGTGATCGGCGCGCAGCCGCAGCTCGTCGCCTGGGGCCTGCCCCTCGGCCAGCCGTTGCCGCTGAGCCTGATCCTGGCTTTCGTCGCCGGCGCGGTGATCTACGCGCTGCTCGCGAAGATCCAGACGCCGGTGCTGCCCTACCCACAGGCCGATGCCCAGAGCGCCGACTGAACGCGCTGATCGTTTAACGCGCAGAGCCGCGAAGACGCAGAGATGTTCCACACATCTTTGCGTCTTTTCTTTTTTTCCCGCGCGTCTTGCCCATAAGCGTTACCGACTAAGGGTGAACGTTGTCCCCTCGATCATTCGCGGCGCAGCCGCGCGGCGGGCTCCCCTCGTTCCCGTTCCCGTTCACGTACCCGTACACGACGGCCTCGCCGCCTTCCCGTGTACGTGAACGGGTACCGCTCCGCTGTGAACGTGTACGGCCTCCCGGCGAACGATGCCGCAGAACGACGCGCTCCTGCGCGTTGGGGCCTGCGACTGGCCGGGGCTTGCTCTCATCCCAATCGTTCCCGTTCCCGTTCACGTTCCCGTACACGACGGCCTCGCCGCCTTCCCGCGTACGTGAACGGGTACCGCTCCGCTGTGAACGTGTACGGCCTCCCGGCGAATGGTGCCGCAGAACGACGCGCTCCGGCGCGTTGGGGTCTGCGACTGGCCGGGGCTTGCTCTCATCCCAATCGCTATCGTCAGCCTGGCGTACTCTCCAGACAGCCTTTTCCGCGGACGGGGCCGTCCGCGCCCCCAGGTCTTGCGTATCTTTTCACTAGAAACTCTCGATCTCCGCTTCCCCCGGCCACTCGTCCATAACTTGAGCGTTGAAAGTTACCCCCTCGGTCATCCGCGGCGCAGCCGCGCGGCGGGCTTGCCGCCGTATCGGGGCATTACGCAAAATGCAGTATTATTTTTGCGTATTCTGCATTACATGTGACTCCGGTGCGTGCTAAGCTCAAGCAACAATTGATGACAGGTCGGTTAATTCTTCACGCAAAAAAAAGGACGTGAATCATGAATACGCGCACAGTGTGTGGGTTAGGTTTCCGGATTCTAACCTCAACGGCCGCGACCGCGCTGACGGCCGCAGCGTTCATCCTGTTGTCCCCCGCTCCGCTCCGGGCCGCCAGCGGCACCTGGAACGGCACGCAGGACGCCTACTGGACCAACAGCGCCAACTGGAGCGCCTCGCCGTTCCCTTATGGCAACAACACGGCCACCTTCAGCAACGACGGCAACGGTCATACAGCGCTTGACCTCTCCGGTCTTTCGACGCTCATGAACATGACCTTCTCCGGCCCGTCCGTGGCGGCCTACACGGTCGGCTCGGCCGGACAGAAGATCACCCTGCAGGCCGACGGCACGATCCTGCTCGCCGCCGACGCCGCGAACAGCCAGAGCGTCCTGGCCGACCTCGAAGTGCCGACCGGCACGGTCGCCTCCACGTTCCGCAACGACAACCCTGGCCGTACGCTCACCCTCGGCCGCATCCACGGCTACACCGCCGGAGGCGTCGTCAAGAGCCTCTACTTCGACGGCGCGGGCCCCATGATCGTGCAGGGCAACCTCGACCGCATGGCCAGCACGATCCACGTCTACCACCGCACCACCAACACCCTCTCTTTCACCGGCGCGGCCGCCGGTCTCACCCAACTCGCCCTTGACGGCGCGGGTGCGCTCCTGAGCCTCGGCGCCGGCACGGTCATGACCTTTGCCAACGGCGGAGGTGTCAATCTCACCGCCAGCCAGAACGCCACGATCAACGGTCCGGGAGAGGTCGTACTGAGCACCGCAGGTGCCGATGACCACGGTAACAGCGCCGTTGCCTCCGGACACACACTCACGATCAACGCCCGGCTGACCGGCGACACCGGTTTCCAGTACTACCATGCCTCCTCCGACTTCGCCGGCACCGTCGTCCTGAACGGCATGAACGATTACGCCCGCAGCACGGTTCTCTACGCGGCGGGCACGCTCTCCTGCGCCTACTTGGGCATGAGCGGAACGGCCGGCAACATCGGGACGAACGCGCGCGTCGTTCTCGACCACGCCGGTGCGCGCCTGCTCTATACCGGCGCGGGCGAGACAACCGACCGCACGCTGGACGTCAAGGCGGGCGGCACCCTTGAGCACGCCGGCTCCGGCACACTCGTTTTCACGGCCCCCACAACCTCCACCACCTCCGGCGCCAAGACCCTGACGTTGCGCAATTTTGCGGCCGCGGACGGCGAACTGCGGGGCGCGGTCGCCAACGGCTCCGGAACCGTGTCGCTGGCCAAAGAGGGCGACGGCACATGGCGGCTCACTGCGGCCAACACCTTCAGCGGCACCCTGGCCGTCAACGGCGGCACCCTAGCCCTTTCCGGCACGGGCGGCGCGGCCGCCTCGGCCGCCGCCTGCACCGTCTCCAACGGCGCGACGCTGCGGCTCGACAACACCGCAGCCGCCAACCACACCGACCGCCTGAACGACGCCGGCGCGGTGACGCTCCTGGGCGGCACGCTCGATTTTTCCCACGACGCCGGCGCAGCCGACTTCAGCGAAACGGCCGGCGCGCTGACCGCGGCATCCGGCGCC
>MWEJ01000487.1 GCA_002071025.1 Verrucomicrobia bacterium ADurb.Bin070
GTACCTGTTTGCGGACTGGGCGTTGGGGGGTGCGGCGGCCGGTCTGCGCCAGAAGGCGCGCGACTGGTTTGAGGGCGACCGCGTGCCGCCGATGCGCGTCGAGATGATGCATGCCGACCCGATGCACATCGCCGAGAAGGTGCAGGGCGAACGCGACACGCCGAGCCGCGGCCCGATCGAGGCTGGCGACCGGGTGGAGGCGCTCAGCCAGAGCGCGAGCCCCGTGCTGACTGTGCCGCCGCCGATTCCGCGCGAAGCGCTGACCCCGGGCGTGCCCGCGCTGAAAGAGGTGGTGTCCGATCAGATCGACACCACGCCGTGGATGCCGCGCCAGGAGATCGCCCAGATCTTTGATCGCACTGTGCAGGACGACGTGGCGGCCTTGCCTCGGCGCGAGATCCCGATGATCGAACGTGTGCCTGAGGCCCCGGACATTGTGCCGTCAATCGATCTGGTCGGCCGCCGTTTCGGCAAAGACCCCGAACCGCCCAAGCCCATGGAGGCGGCAGAAGTGTTCGACACGGAGATCAGCAAGGGCACGTTCAAGCCGCCGGTCGCGCAGGTGCCGGAGACCGCCGCCAAAGTCAGCGCCGGCACGACCGAGGCGCGTTTCGGAATGCAGCCCGGTGAAAAAACCGGCGCGGCCGCCGGCAGCGCGGACAGCGAACGCCTCAAGCAGGCGCAGCAGGAACGCGTTCAAAAGCAGCTTGAAGCGGCGGCCCGGCAAACACCGGCCGGACAGGCGGTCAGCGCGGAAGAACGAAAGGCGCGCGAGGCTCAGGCGCAGATCGCGGCATTGCAGGAGATGATCGACTATGTGCCTATCGACGATCTGCTGGCCGTCGGACTGGAGACCTTCCGCGATCCTGCCGAGCCGGGACGCGTCTATTTCAGGATTGGCATCCAGCCGCGTGCCGACAGGCAGGTGCCGGTCATCGCCAAAGATATCGTCTTTGTGCAGGATGTCTCGGCCTCGATGACGGAGGAGCGCATGGTCTTCTGCCGGCGCGGCATGGCGGCGGCGCTTCTGACCCTCAACCCGGGCGACCGCTTCAATGTGGTCGGGTTCCGCGACACCTTTGAGCCCTGTTTTCAGGAATGGGCGGTCGCTTCGAGCGAGAATCTGGTGAAAGCGGCCGCGTTTGTCGACGGCATGCGTGCCTTCGGTCAGACCGACCTCTTCGGCTCATTGCGCGCGCTGATGCGGCTGCCGCGAGACCCCAGGCGCCCGATGATCGCGGTGGTGGTCACGGACGGTAAGCCAACGTTCGGCGTCACCGAGAGCGCCAGGATCATCGGCGAATTCTCCGCGCTCAACAGCGGAATGGTCTCGATCTATATGTTCGGCACCCAGAGTAAGGCCAATGTGTATCTGCTCGACATGCTCACCTATTGTAACCGCGGCGCGTCAAGCGTCATGAACGGCAACCGCTGGGATCTGCCCGCCGCGTTTCAGCCGGTGTACGAGGGGGTGCGTTATCCCGTGATGGGGGATATCACGGTGGTTTTTGACTCAGCGTCGAAATGTGAGGTGTATCCCAAGAACTCGACCAACCTTTATAAAGACCGCCAGTTGGAGTTGTGCGGCGTTTGCCCGGACACCACGGAGGAGTTGATCTTCCAGGTGCGCGGTCTGGCGTCTGACAAGGGCTATGACTCGATCTTCCGACTCAGCATGTCGCGCCACGCCAAACTCGGTTCGGCTGCGGTCAAGCAGCGTTGGACAAACCAGAAGATGTACCATCTGGTGGCGGATTACTCGCGCGAGGCGCGGCAGCAAGTGATGGCCGAAATGTTGAAAGTCCATGCGCAGTATGGTGTGCCGATCCCGTACGAATCCGAACTGAAATGAGCCTATGATCTCTTACAAGCTCGTGATGCCCGAACACATGAATCAGTACGGCGTGCTGTTCGGCGGCAATTTGCTGAAGTGGGTGGACGAGACGGCGTGGATGGCGGTCAGCCTTGACTATCCGGGCGGACGTTTCGTGACGATCGGCATGGACCGCGTCGAGTTTAAGAAGGGCGTCTCGGGCGGCTCTATCCTGCGCTTTGAGGTTGTCCGGCAGCGGATCGGCCGCACGTCGGTCACCTACGATGCCCGCGTTTTCCGGCGCGAGCTGCACCAGAGTGTGGAGGACGTGATCTTCAGCACCGACATCACGTTCGTGCGGGTCGACGAAAACGGTGTGAAGCGACCGGTCGAAGCGGCCGGTTGACGCGGGGATGAGGGGACGGGACAGCGCGATGGATACTGGGGATGGACAACAGAGGGGCGAGTCGGTCAAAAGCGTGGCGGATGTGGATCCGCTTGAGCTGTCGCGCCGCCATCCGGAGTGGAGCGCCGCGCAGCCGCTGACGCGCCTGCAGAAGGGCGTGATGATCTGTCTGGCGCTGGCGACGATCGTGGCGTTTGCCTTGGCACCGCTGCGGACCGCCCAGACGCTGATCGGCCTCTGCACGCTCTTTTATGTGGTCAGCACGTTGTATAAGTTTGCGGTGATCCGCGCCTCGCTTTCGCCGTCGGCGATCCTGCGCTTCTCCCCGGAGGAGATCGCTGGCGCTGAACCGCGCGAATGGCCGGTTTATTCG
>MWEJ01000488.1 GCA_002071025.1 Verrucomicrobia bacterium ADurb.Bin070
TCCGGCGTGCGCCACAGCGCCGCGCAGCATCACCGCGTGCAGATCCACCGCACGGATCACGGCCGCGCAAAACACCAGGAACTGCATGTTGTCCTGCGGCGTCTCGCCGGGATTCAGGAGATTGCCGACCTTAGGCCCGCCGAGCGACCAGTTCAAATGCTTGCCGGAGCCGTTGATCCCGGCAAATGGCTTCTCATGCAGCA
Organism: Verrucomicrobia bacterium ADurb.Bin070; assembly: GCA_002071025.1. GTDB lineage: Bacteria > Verrucomicrobiota > Kiritimatiellia > RFP12 > UBA1067 > DUPH01. The sequence goes on from MWEJ01000488.1 coordinate 204, forward strand.
GACAAGCCAACCCGTACTTGGGCGCGACCGACTGCAAGACCTGCATGACGAGATACTGGTGATCGGTCGCCAGGTTCGCGGTCTCGAAAACCGGTGCGATTTCGTACTGCGCGGGCGCGACTTCGTTGTGACGGGTCTTGACCGGGACACCCAGCTTATACAGTTCCGAGTCGACCTCCGTCATGAAGGCCAGGACACGCGCCGGAATGGTGCCGAAATACTGGTCCTCCAATTCCTGTCCCTTGGGCGGCCGCGTTCCGAACAGCGTGCGCCCCGCGCTCAGCAGATCCGGACGCGCGTAATAGAGGCTGCGATCAATCAGGAAATACTCCTGCTCCGGACCCGCCGATGCGGTGATCATGCCGGGATCTTTGTGCCCCAAGAGCCGCAGCACGCGCTGCGCCTGGCGGTTGACGGCCTGCATCGAACGCAGCAACGGCACCTTCTTGTCCAAGGCCTCACCCGTCCAGGAGCAGAAGGCCGTGGGGATGCACAAGGTGGTCCCGTTTCGGCCCTCCATCAAGTAAGCCGGACTCGTCACGTCCCATGCGGTGTAGCCGCGCGCTTCGAATGTGGCGCGGATTCCGCCGCTCGGAAAACTGGATGCGTCGGGCTCGCCCTGGATCAACTGCTTGCCCGAGAAATCGATGGTGAGATGCCCTTTGCCGTCAGGGCTGTAGAAGCTGTCATGTTTCTCTGCCGTGAGCCCGGTCAGGGGATAGAAGATGTGCGCATAGTGCGTGGCGCCGCGTTCAATCGCCCAGCGGCTCATCGCGGCCGCCACAACATCCGCAGCACGCGTATCAAGCGGGACGCCCTCTTCGATGGTTTTGCGCAACGACGCATAAATGTCCTTCGGCAGACGCGCCTTCATCTGGTCGTCACCAAACACATTGACGCCAAAGTAGGACGGCACCTCTTTGCAGCCCAGTTTCGGCTCGTCACCCGCGCGGTACTGAATGGCTGACTCAATTGCTTTCTGTCGTGTGATGCTCATAGCGTTCTCCGATTAACCACAGTTGGTATACACGTCACGCGAATGATTAAGCACCCTTTGTGCCAATTCGCTCTTTACGCCGCCGCGCGCATGTTCTCCGCAGAATATGCCACGCTTTCACAGCCGGCAAACGAAAACGCCGGACGGTTTTGTCCGGCGTGAAACGTGAACTGACAATTTTGCTGCGCACCAAACTAAAATGCGACAGCGACGTTGATGCCGCCCCACAGGAGGTCCTCGTCCCAATAGGGCTCGGCATCGCGCGCGTCGCTGTCGAGCAGTGACACCCAAGCCAGGCGCGCGCCCACCGACATGGACTCCGTGACAGCATAGGATGCGTAAACGGCCGCATTGACATCCATCAAGCCGGCGTCATCTGTTCCCACATACGCCATGTAATCGGCATCGCCCGCACCCAACGACACTTCAGCGCCGAGCGTCAGGCGTTCTGCCACAGCCCACTCCTTGCTCAGTCCCGCATTGGCGTAAAACCCTTCGAGCAGATCATAGTCATACGTCAAGCTCACGAAGGGGGTCACGAACTCCGAGTTATAGGACGCCGAGAGATACACCTCCTTGGTGCTGCCCAGATTGACAACAGGGAAGGTATACCAGATGTGCCCCGCCTCTAATGAGACCGGCCCCACGTCGATCGCGTACGACAACGTGTAGTCGATCTCATTCAAGCCGCCCCCGCGCACGTTTCCGTTGCGGTCGGTCAGATCCATGTTGCTCCACAAGGCCGCCCCCAGGGAACCGTATTCACCCAATGACAGAGACGCCGAAGCTCCGGGCTGAAAGACCGGCTCGTCATTGATCACCATACCGCGCCAGACATAGGCCGAATAGAGGTCTGCGGTCATCTCAAACGAGAGCGGACTGGCATCCTGCGCTTCGTCAGCCCGTGACACGCCCGTCCAACACATTAACACCACTGCCCACCTGATGAGTCGTTTCATTTCACTCGTCCTTGTTGTTGCCCGCCGAAACAAACAGCGGATATGCGTCTCTTCGCAGAGAGAGTGCCAACCGCACCGTTCGCTTGACATTCACACGAATTTTTAAAATTACCCTTTAAAAACAGGTCATATCAATCATTCAACATTGTCAGTCTGCGAAGCGAAAATACAAATTGGCAAGACAGTTCTGACATTCTTGTGACGTTAAGACGTGTTTTTACAGAAGAATATTTTTCAATCATCTAAAAACAACCCTCACACGAAGTGATTGTTGAGATATTTGCCTGTACGGCGCAGTTGGCATTGCCGGTGCTAAGAGACAGACAACGCCTGACAGGTACAGGCATGACAAACAAAAGAGGATGACGATGCAAACTCCAAAGAGAATACCGATACTCCCCCTGCTCGCGCTGGCGGGCGTGGGAATCGC
>MWEJ01000489.1 GCA_002071025.1 Verrucomicrobia bacterium ADurb.Bin070
ACCGCACACCCACGCGACGTTCGCTTTCATAGCCACTCCTTTCCGTAAAACGAAACAAGCAGCATCCCGAACGAAAGTAAGTGTCGATCCTTCGTCACCCCCTGTCAAGGACTTAGCGCACCGAAATCAGCGTGCCGGTCGGCGTGGCCAGCCGGATCTGTTTCGCGCCCGCATCCACAATGACCGCCGTTTGGGTGCGCCCGCCGCGCACCTCCCAAACCGCGCCGTGATCGTTCAGCAGGTCGGACCACGTCATCACCACGCCGTAGGCGGCAGGGTTCGCGGCGGCGCTGTCGATTTCGACGACCACGGTGCCGGCAGGCAGGCTCAGCGTACCGGTCACCGCGAGCGGCGCGTGCGAACCGCCCGCCCCATACGCCCAGCGGCAGACACCGCCCGCCTCGAAGGTCAGGTTCTCTACCGTCAGCGCGGCGTCTGTCGATGTGGCGATCTCGCCGTCCGCACCGACCTTCAGCGTGCCCGCCACCGTACCCGCGCCGGTGAAGCGCTGGCCGGGCGCGATGCGCGTGCCGCCCGTGGCGGCCTGAAGCGTCGCGCCGGCGTCGATCTGCACCTCGCGGCTGGCCAGCACCGGCGCGACCGCCCCGGGATGATCCAGGTAGCCGTATGTTTCCGCGCCGTATTTGCGCGCCAGCGCCAACCCCAGCGCATCCTGTTGTTCCGGCGTGAACGCCGTCTGGTAGTGGTGAATTTCCGCAATGTCGACGCGGGCGCAGGTTTTTTCGGTCGCGCCCAGCATGCAGCGGGTCTTCACGCGCGCGGCGGTATGTGCGTACGCCGTGTCATATTTCACCGAACGCCAGCCGTCCACGTTCATCGTCACGTTCGAGCCGTTCTGCCAGACATAGATCAGCACATGCGGCTCGCCGTCGTTCAGATTGCGCGGGGCGCCCCAAGCGTTCAGGAAACTGCTGCCGCCGCCGATGCAGGCGCCGGCGCGGCCGTAAGCATTGAAGGCGATCCCCCACCAATTGTTATCGAACACCTGCCCGACAATCCCGGCGGTGCCGGCGCGCCAGTCGCTCGCGTAGCCGCCGACGCCGACCGCGTCGCTGCGCATCACCACCACCACGGTCAAGTTGGTGGCACCGGAGGTCGGCGTGGCGGTCTGATTACCGGTCATGGCCATCGCGTCCGTGACGCCGTTGAACGAGGCCACACGGTAGCCGTTCATCAGCGTCGCGCCGATGGTCGGCGCATCGAACGTCCGCGCCGGCGCGTAGGTGTTGCCGATCGTGGTCGCGAGCGCCGACGTGAATTTCCACACGCCGTTGGTGCTCGGCCACTCGGCCAGTTCGGCGCCGGGTGCGCCGGTCAGGGTGTCGGGCGACCACACCGCCGGCGAATCCGGCACCGAAGCGGGCGCGGCTGACCCGCCGCCCGTCGCATAGGTCGCGCCATAGGTGTCGGCCAGCAGCGTCCCGAGCGCGTCCTGCTCGGCATCTGAGAGCACCGCGTTCTTGTAGAACCGGATCTCCGCGATGTCCCCGTCGAAGCCGAGGCCGTTCTCGTTCGAGCCCATCAGCATGCGGGTCTTGGACAGCAGATTCCCCGGCACCCCGCTGGTCAGCCGCGTGCGCGCGCCATCGATATTGACCGTGAGTTCCGTGCCCTGCGTCCAGGTGTAGATCACCACATGCGGCTGGCTGTCGACCACGTTGGTGGTGCCGTCCCAGACCGCCGTCCAAGCCAGGTTGCTGAGGCTGACGCCGGCCCCGACCGCGCCGTTCTGGTTGAGCGCCAGCGACCAGAGACCGCCCCCGGCCGACGTCATCTGGGAGCCGACAATCCCCGCCGCGTTCACGATCTGCGAGCCGTCGCCCTTGCCCGGCCCGCGCCGTTCACCGGCGTTGTGGTCAACAGGCCGCTCATGCCCAGCGCGTCGTTAGCGCCGTTGAAACGCACGGCTTTGTGGCCGTTCATCGTCTCGGGCGCGAGGATCGGCGCCGTCGAGGTCGACCGGATCGCGACCGCCAGCGCGTGCGAAAAACTCCAATACGATTCACCCAGCGCGCAGGGCCACTCCGCAACTGCCCCGCCGGGCGTCACCGCCAGGCTGTCCGCAGCCCAACGGGCCGTCATCACGCCGGAGAACACGTTGAGGCTCAGGGTCCCCTCGGCCACCACGGTCTTGCCGGTGTAGGTGTTCACGGGACTGGCCAGGACCAGCGCGCCGGCGCCGGTCTTGCGCAGGCCGCCGGACCCGACGAGCGCCCCCTGCTGCGTAATCGTAAACGGGGTGCCGTTGGTATCCGCCGCCCGGAAGGTCACCCCGCCGTGGGCGTCGCTCAGCCGCGTGTGCGCCCGGTTGACAGTGGAGGCATACGCTCCCAGCGTGCCGCCCGAAAACAGCGTTTCATACCAGGCGGTCGCGCACTCCTGCGGGATCCCTGAAACCCGGTTCCACGCCGCGTGGGGACCGATGCCCGAAGGGCCGACCGTCACCTCGCCGCCACTCAGGGTCAATCGCGCGTAGCCGTTCGTCACATTCCACGTGCTGTCGCGCACGGCATCGGTGCTGCCGAAACCGATCTGATAGGTGCGCAGCGATCCTCCGGACACC
>MWEJ01000490.1 GCA_002071025.1 Verrucomicrobia bacterium ADurb.Bin070
GCGGCGCGCGCCGCGTCGGCATTCTGGCGGGTCTGCTCGGCCCGTTCCGCTTCGGCCGCTTTCACGGCGAGCTGCTGTTCCAACTCGGCATGGCGCACGCCGGCCTCGCGAAGCTGCGACAGCCGCTTGCGCAATGCCTCGCTCTCGGCCTTGAGCAGCGCGAGCGCAGCCGCGGCATCGCGCACCTCGCCGTTCACCCGCGCCCACTCCGGGGCGTGCAGCGTGAAGAGCACCTCGCCGGCCGCGACGCGCTGCGGCGGCCGGACGCGGACCTCGACTACGCCCGGCAGCGGTGCGCTGTATGCGCGGCGCGCGTCCGGCATCAGCTCGAAGCGGCCGGGGAAACGCACGGTGCCGGTGACGCGGCGCGGCATCGCCGTCACGACGCTCAAGCCGAGCAGCCGCTGGGCGCTCTCTGGCACTGTGAAGGCCTCGCTATCTTGCGCATGGCTGCACGCCTCGCCGTGTTCGTGCTCCTTAGCTTGAGCGTTGAGCGTTGAACGTTGAGCGTTGAGCGTTTGCACTTCTTCGTGGTCATGGTCACATTCCTCGCCGTGTTCGTGTTCCTCACCTTGAGCGTTGAGCGTTGAACGTTGAGCGTTGAGCGTTTGCTTCTCGCCGTGGTCGCACGCCTCGCCGTGCTCGTGGTCATGCGCGTGCTCCCCGCAGCCGACCAGCCAGAGAGCAGCCGGCAACAGGGCTAACAGAGTGAAGAGCGTGAAACGTTTCATGGTGTCCTCCTGGGTTCAATCAAGATATGCAATCGTGTGTGATCGGTAAGTGACAGAGGTACGCGATTCGATCGCGTATTTGATGCGAAGCGTTGTCCTTTGTGGAGTGCGGGAGCTTGCTCCCGCTTTCCAAAGCGGCGGCAAGCCGCCGCACTCCAAAACGTACAAACTTCGCTCATTCCTGCCTCCCACCGGTTGCCAGCAGCGCGAGGCGGATGCGGGCTTCGTCCAGCCCGCGTCCGGCCTCGATCCATGCTTCATGGATGGCATAGACTGCGGCTTCGGCCGCGATCAGCTCGGTCAGGGCGGCCTCGCCCTGACCGTAGAGGCGCTCGGTGCGCGCGGCTGCCGCCTGCGCGGCCGCCAGACGCTCTTCGCGCAGGCGCCGCTCCAAAGTCTCGGCAGCCAGCAGCGCGGCACGGGCCTCGCGCCACTCCGCGACCAGCGCGCGCCAGGCGGTGACCGCCTCGAAACGCGTGCTGTCGCGGGCGCTTTCGGCTGCGGCGACGCCCCGGCGGTTGCGGTTCCAGAGCGGCAGCGTGAAGCCCACGCCCAGCCCCGCGCGTGCGCCGCCCTCCTCGTGTCCGGCCAGCGGACCGAGTTCCAGCTCGGGATACTGGCGGCGCAGCTCGGCGCGCAGCGCCTCTTCGCTGCCTTCGAAACGCGCCAGCCGCTCCTGCACGCGCGGATGGCGCACGAGGTCAAGGTCGGTCGCGGGTGGAGCGCCGAACGCGGCGGACAGCGCGTCGGGCTGCTGCACGGCCCCGACATCCAGCTCCACCGGCGCGTCGGGATGCAGGCCGAGCGTGCGCAGCAGGGCGTGCCGGCGCGCGACCGCCTCGGCCGAGCAGCAGGGGCAGGCCGTTTCAAGGGTCAGCCGTTCCTGCGCGAGGCGTTCGCGCTCGTCGGGCGGCAGCTCGCCGGCGGCCACCAGTGCGGCGACCTGCCGCTCGCGCTCGGCGAGGCGTGACAGATAGGCCTCCTGCGCGGCGGCGCAGCGAGCGTCGGTCGCGCAGGCGAGCCAGCGCCGCTCGACCTCCGCCAGCAGCTCGCGCTCGGCGGCGACCACGGCCAGGGCGTCGGCGCGCGCGTAGGCGAGCGCGGTGCGCTTCTCGAGGCCGGGCACGCCGGACAGCGGCAGGCTGAAGCGCAGGCCGGCGCCGAGGATCCAAGGATGCGGGCCGCCGCGCAACACGCGCAGCGACTCCAGATCGAAGGCGGGGTCCTCCCACCAGCCGGCGGCGAGGGCCTCGCGGTCGGCGTGCTGGCGGCTGAGGCGCAGCGCGTTGATCTCGGGATTGAGGACCCGCGCGAGGTCGCGCGCCGACGCGGCCGTGAGCGTGACGCGGTTCGTGACGGCGGCCGACCAGGCGGCGGCTTCGCGGGGCCAGTCGATCGGCGCCGGGGCAATGCTGCGGCATCCGGCGGCGATTACGGCCCCTACAGACAGAATGAGTGAAGCGGGGAAAACCCGCTGGGCAATGCGGAACATGGCAAACCTCCTCGAGGAAACGGTGTTCAGGAGCCCGCCGGACCCGAGCGGGCGGCGGGAGACGAGCGTCCGTCACGAGGAGGCTTCAGCAGAGGATTTGCGTCGAGCGCGCGAGAAAGAGGAACTGCGGCGCCAGCACGCCCGGCGGGCGCTCGCTGTGGCGCGCCGGCGGGGCCGGCAGAGCGACAGGCACGCAGGCAACCGACGGGGCAGACGCGAGGGCCAGCAGCAGGCCGGCCAGTTCCCTGACTGCGGCTGGCACCGGCTCGCCCGGCGGAAGATCGGCAAGCGCCAGGTGTTCGCAGAGGTGCTCGACATGCGTGTCGGAAGGAGCGGGCGGCGTACCGCAGTCGTGGCAGG
>MWEJ01000491.1 GCA_002071025.1 Verrucomicrobia bacterium ADurb.Bin070
ACCAGCGCGCTGTCCCAGGCCGGGCCATTGCCCCATTGATAACCCCAGCCGCTGGTCGGCACGATGGCCGCCAGGTTGCCGTCGGGGAGTTGCTCGTCGATCAAGTCCTGGACCCATTTTTCATAAGCCGCCGTATTCTGAAAATTGTACATCGCGAGTTCCGAGGCCAGCGACGCATCGCCGGTCCATCCGTTCTTTTCACGGTGCGGGCAATCGGTGGGGTAACCATTGACAAAGTTGCCGCGATAGGCCCAGAGAATGGCATGCTGGAGTTTGTTCAGCAGATCGTTCGAACAGGTGAAGCGTCCGGCGTCTTTGAAGTCAGTGTGAACCACGCACGCCTCGACACTTGAGGCGTCCGGCGCACGCGCCAGGCCGCTGATCTCCACATACTGGAAGCCGTTGTAGGTGAAACGCGGTTCGTAGACCTGTGCGCGGCTGCCGTCGCAAACGAAGCGATCGGTCTGGAACCAGCCACCGGGCAGCGTTCCGAACGACGCGGGATAGCGGAAGTGCGCGTCGGTGCCTTTCAAGCTCAAGCTGCCATCCTCGTTGAGTTTTTCACCGTACTTGACCGTGATCACGTCGCCGGTGCGTTGCCCGGTGAGTTTGAGACTGATCCAGCCGGCGGTGTTCTGTCCGAAATCCACCAGCCAGGTTCCGGGCGTGAGCGCGCGCACGGTGACCGGCTTGAGGCGCTGCGCGACGACGCTCGGAGGCAGCGCGGAGGCGGCGAGGCGGCCTGCGGGCGCGGGCACCACGTCGGCCATCACCACCTGCTTTTCAAGGTCGGGCGCGCCGGCCGGCGCTTTGCCGATCACTTCGCCTTCGCGGATGCAGTCAAAGCCGACTGGGCTCGGGACCTGACGCCAGGTGTCGTCGGACACCACAGTCACGCGCGTGCCGTCGTCGTATGTGATCTCAAGCTGCGCCAGCATGCGCGGGAAATCGCGCCAAGGCGCGTTGTCAAAGTTCCAGACCGCGACACTGCGCACATCGTACCAGCCGTGTCCCAGCAGTACATGCAAGCGGTTTTCGCCGCGCGAGAGCAGGTCGGTCATGTCATAGGTGGAGTAAAGCACGCGGCGGTCGAAGCGGGTGGGGGCAGGGTCCAGGACCTTGCGGCCGATGCGGCGTCCGTTAAGACTCGCTTCATAGAAACCGAGGCCGGTGATGTGAAGCGTGGCTTCGCGCACCGGGCGCGCGACCGTAAAGCGCTTTTCAAAGGCCGGCGAGACAAGTTCGCGGCGGCGTTCGATTTTGCCCCAGGGTGCGCCGTCCGCAGGGCCTGCTACCGTGGCGGATTTCCAAGCGGCGTGCGTGAAGCCGTCGGTCTGCTCTTTCCAGCCCTCGGCAGCGTGGGACGAGGTGCTCCAGGTGGCGTCGGTCGGCACTGCCTGGCCGTCGGCAAATTTCAGCACGGCGAGCAGAGCGGTGGGCCCAGGCTCCTTGTTCTTCACGGTGGCGGCGATCAGGTTGCGTCCGGGCTTGATTAAGGCCGAGACGTCCAGAAAGCGCATCCAGCGCCACTCATTGAGATGCCCCCAGGTTTTAGCGGCGCTTTTGCCGTTGATGAACACCTCGTATTCGTCGTCCGCCGTGAGCGCCAGCAACACCGGTGCGTCTTGCGCGCCGCGCGGGGCTTCGAACACCTTGCGGAAATGGCGGATGCCCGGCGCCGCCTGCGCCAGCGACGGGGCGTCACCGGTCCAGATCCATTGCGCGCCGGCCAGATCGCAGTCCGGGCGCGTGGCGGCATTTGCGCCGATCCAGCGGGCGTGCCAGTCGCCCGAACGCATCACACCCATGATCCAGCGTCCCGGCGCACTCCAGGCGGATGGCGCGTCGCTCTGGTTGTCCCAGGCGCGCACCTTCCAATAGCAGCGCTGCGAGGTCGCGAGCGGCGTGCCGGCGTAAACCACATTCAGCGACTGGTCGGAGACCACGCGGCCGCTGTCCCAGAGGTCGCCTTGGTTGTCACGCAGCCGCTCCGGCGAGGAGGCCACCAGAATCTGGTAGGCGGTCTGGCGCAGGCCGCGCGCCGAACGGCGTGCGGCAGTCAGCTTCCAGCTCAGGCGCGGGGCCGGATGGTCAAGCCCCACTGGATCGTGCAGATAATCGACTGTCAAGGCCTGCGGGGCGGTGAGCGCGCCGCGTTGGCTCCCTAAGTTCAGCGCGCATCCCGCGACCGCCATCATGCCCACCAACATCCATGCACTTTTTTTCATGCGGATCTCTCCTAACAAGTAATCAAGCAAAAGTATCACTGTACACGACCGCCAAAACAGGCTCAATGAAAATCCGTGTTCTTCCGGTGGGCGCATGGCAGTTCTGTTGGTGGATACCCTGCTTAATCGTAATCTTAATCTTAATCGTAATCTTAATCGTAATCCTAATCCGCTAACCACCGGTCGTCGGCCTCATATTCGGCCCGTTCCTCATGGATACGATCAGCGGACGTGCTGCGGATCAAGCCCGCCAGCATCGAGACAATACGTACCGGTATCTCTTTCCCCTGCTCCGCACGGGCAAGCCTCTTTCTGGCCACAAGCACATCCAGACACGCCGCGCATTCCA
>MWEJ01000492.1 GCA_002071025.1 Verrucomicrobia bacterium ADurb.Bin070
CCCAGCAGCGCCGTGCGCGGGTTGGCGATCAGCGGGCCGAAGTCGGTCATCGCGCCCACGCCCATGAAGATCATGATCGGGAAGAGGCCGGTGCTGACACCGAACTCGAAGAAGTAGTAGAGGAAGCCGCCGGGCTCGACCACCAGCTTGGTGATCGCGTCGACGACCGGAGGATTGGTGACGCCAGAGTACGGCATGTTGGCGAGCAAGCCACCGAAGCCGATCGGCAGCAGCAGCAACGGTTCGAAGCCCTTGACCACCGCGAGATAAATGAGCCCCAGGCAGATCACCATCATGATCGCCTGCCCCACGCCATACGGCAGCCCGCCGATCACCTTGATCTCGTGCCCCGGCACCAGCGCGCCTTCGGGCGTGAGATATCCCTTGGTCAGATATTCCGGCGCCTCTTTCGCCATGAAGCCCTTGATGCCCGTGGTGGCGGCGAGCCCTTTGACCTTGGCCAGCGTGTCACGCCAGGAGCCCTTGTCTGAAGCGGCCGGCGCCGTATCGTGCGAAACCGCGGGCACGGCCGGCGCGGCCGGCGTGATCGGGGTGTCGGCGACAGCCTGCGTCACAGCCAGCGTGAGTGCGGCCGCGCAGGTCAGAAAGAATGTTTTCATAGCGAATTCCCAAACAGGTTTAAGAGGTGAACCGGGCCGCGCGGGGAGGCGTCGGCCCGGAGTCGCATCAGCCGATCACGACCAGCGCATCGCCGGTGTTGACCTTGTCGGTCTGGGCCACGTGAATCGCCTTCACGGTGCCGGCGCAGGGCGAGGCCACCGGTGTCTCCATCTTCATCACGTCCATCACGAGCAGTTCATCGCCCTCGGCGACGGTCACGCCCTCTGACACGCTGATGCGCAGGATCACGCCGGGCACTGAAGCTTTGACCTCGGTCTCCTTGCCGCCGGCAGACGCCGGGGCGGAGGCCGACGGCGCGGCGGTGAGGCCGTCGGCCACATTCACGGCGTACTCCTTACCGTTGACCAGCGCTTTGTCGCCCTTCAGCTCGACGGCGAAGGCCTTGCCGTTGACCGTCACGGTATATCCGGCCGGCCGGGCGCCGCTGGCGGCCGGCGCGGCCTTGGCGGGAACGTTCTTGCGGATGCCGAGCTGCGCCTTGCCCTCAAGGAAGAGAATGCCCTTCTCCTGGCAGGCGGCGGCGATGAAGATATTCTCCTCCGTCAACGGCAGGCCTTTGTCGGTCAGCATCTTCTTGAAGGTGTCGAGCGACTTCTTCGGGTCGGCGTCGTTGATCTCCAGCACCGTCTTCGTGGTGGGCGGCAGGCCGAGCTGCTCGGAAGCGATCTTGACGATCTCGGGATCAGGCTCGACCGGCGTGCGGCCGAAATAGCCGAGCACCATCTTGCCGTAGCCCGGAGCGATCTTCTTCCACGGGCCCTGCAACACGTTGTTGAAGGCCTGCTGGAAGTAGAACTGAGAGACGGGCGTGACCGACGTGCCGAAGCCGCCGCGGCGCACGACCTCGGACATCGCGGCGATCATGTCGTTGTAGCGGTCCATCAGATTGTTGTCGCGCAGCATCTGGGTGTTGGCTGTAAGCGCGCCGCCGGGCATGGGGGACCAGGGGATCATCGGCTCGACCTTGGTCGCCTCCGGCGGGAGGAAATAATCCTTCATGCACTCGCAGAAGACCTTCTCGGCCTCGCGCACTTTGTCGATGTCAACGCCCAGGTCGTATTCGCTGCCGCGCAGCGCGTGCCACATGACGATCACGTCAGGCTGGCAGGTGCCGCCCGAGACCGGCGAAAGCGAAAGGTCGATCGTGTCCGCGCCGGCGTCAAGCGCGGCCTTGTAGGCGGTGACGCCGCAGCCGGCGGTCTCGTGCGTATGATACTGGATGCGCGTGCCGGCCGGCAGCATCTTGCGCGCGCGCTTGACCGTCTCGTAGACGTAGGCCGGCACGGAGGTGCCCGAGGCGTCTTTGAAGCAGACCGAATCAAACGGAATGCCCGCGTCGAGGATCGCGCGCAGCGTCTTCTCGTAGAAATCCGGATCATGCGCGCCCGTGCAGCCCGGGGGAAGCGCCATCATGGTGACCACGACCTGGTGCTTGAGGCCGGCCTCGTGGATGCAGCGGCCGGAGAAGATCAGGTTGTTGACGTCGTTCAGCGCATCGAAGTTGCGGATCGTGGTGATGCCGTGCTTCTTGAAGAGCTTCGCGTGCAGGCGGATCACATCCGACGACGCGGAGTCGAGGCAGACGATGTTCACGCCGCGGGCCAGCGTCTGGAGGTTCGCGTCCGGTCCGGCCACCTCGCGGAAGCGATCCATCATGTGAAACGAATCTTCGTTGCAGTAGAAGTAGGGCGACTGAAACATTGCGCCGCCGCCGGCCTCGAAATAGGTGATGCCGGCCTCGCGGGCGGCGGCCACGGCGGGCATGAAATCCTCGGTCAGGACGCGGGCACCGTAAACGGACTGGAAGCCGTCACGGAAGGCGGTGCACATGAAGTTAACGTTTTTCTTGGCCACGGGGTGCTCCTTCGCAGGGGGGTGGGGTATGGGGTTGGGGTTTGAAAGGGTGTTAGGCCGCGCGCGCCCGGGCCGC
>MWEJ01000493.1 GCA_002071025.1 Verrucomicrobia bacterium ADurb.Bin070
ACGCGAAAAGGCCGGTCGCGCCGGGAAAACCTCAAACCTGAAACCTCAAAAAAGACATCGAAAACCCAAGCAAATACGCATGGGTAAGGGCTGATTGCGCCGCCTATGGGATGCTAGTGGGTTTGAGTATGTCGAGGGCTCGTTCGAAGACACGCGCGGCGACATCTATTCCTACGAAGAACACTTTACCGGACGTGACCACACGACGCGCGATGAGACCGAGTGGCAGGTCAGGGTCGCCATGACACTGCCGGTCTTCAACTGGCTGGGCGACGAGATCCGGCTGACACGCACGCAACTGGCCGCCGCCGAGGCGCGCGTAAGCGGACAGTACGAGTTGGTCCGATCGGAAGTGGGCGGCGTACTGGAAGACTACCGGGCGGCACAGACCGAGTGGGCGCGCCTGAACGGTGAAAGCGAGCGGCTGCGCACCGAGATGCATGCGCGCATCGAGGGCCTAGCCCAAGAACCGACCATCAAGCGCGAAGAGGTGCTCGCCGCGCATGAAGAACTGCTGGCCTTTCAGCGCGTCTGCCTCAAGGCCGAACGCGAATGTCTGTTTATGGAGCAGTGCCTAGAGACCGTGAGCGGCGGGGCGCTGCCTGAGGAACAAGAGAACGCCGAACGCTGAACGCCGAACGCTGAACGGAGAACACTATGAACACACCGACCTCAAACAGCTACCAGCACATCCGCCTCCTGGGCTTGACCGTCTCCGCGCTCGCAACTTTTGTGATTCACGCAGCCGTGACGGTTAACGAGGCGTCGTACAGCGGATCGGACGTGCAAGACCAGTACGGAGACACCCCGGACTGGGTGGAGCTTTATAATTCCGGCCCCGGTGGCGTCAACCTTGGCGGCTGGCATCTCACAGACAAGGGGCAAGGTGACACTTGGCCGTCCGTCCCAACTGATATTCTCGAATCTGATGTGGTCCTTCCCAATTACTCGCTTGCTCCGGGCGCCTTTCTGATCGTGTTCTGTAAGTCCGGCGCAACCGGTGTAACCTGGACGAACGCGCCGAACATCGCCGCCATTCCTGAAAACACTGCTTGGCGCTACACGACAACCGTTCCGGTTTCCACATGGGCTTCGACCTCCTTCAACGATAGTCCGTGGGCCGCCGCTCCCGTGCCGGTCGGACATGATCCGGCCCGCGACAACCTGTCTTGCGCCACGCCACTTCCCACCCTGCCTCAAACCGTTTATTTCAGGCGTGCTTTTACGGTCCCGGCATCTTCATCGTCGATCACGGGACTTCTGGTGCGCGTCCGCGCGACCGATGGTTTTTGCCTCTATCTGAATGGAACGGAGGTTTACCGCCACAACCTTCCCGCAGGCGCCCTTGCGCATGCGACCCCCGCCTCTTCAGATGTCCCGACCACGCAGTGGACAAGCATCACGCTTCCGGCCGGCAGCCTCAATGCGGGATTGACCACCAACATTCTTGCTGCCGAAGTCCACCGCGCCGCAGGCGGTACCGATTTGGTCTTCGATCTCTCTCTGACGGCGCTGATCCACGAAGTCAAACCCATTGTCCACCTCGGATTCAACCTTGGCAGCGGCGAAAAACTTCATTTTTACAACTCAGCGGGCACCCGTGTCCTGAAATTCAACGACGGCAACACTGTCGTCCCGGACGGGCAGTCGCTTGGGCAGCCTATTGACGGCAACATCACCGAAGATGGTGAGATTATCTATTTGCGCCCGACCCCCGGCCTGCCCAACGCGACATACGCGCAGAAATACTCGGTCACGCTCCACTCCCAAAAGCCGACCTTTTCGGTCGCGCCCGGCTTCTACGCCGGCAACCAGACCGTCGTGCTGAGCTCCCTGTCCGGTTACACGATCTGCTACACGCGGGACGGCAGCGATCCCCGTGATAGTAATAGCGGCGTAACCATCAATAGTGGTCAATACGCCGCCATCATGTCGCCCGCGCCGGCCACATCCGGCCTCGCGTGGCTGCGCACCAACCCGGTCGAGATCGGCGCTCAGGTGCCCGGCGCCGCCTGGCTGCCGCCGGTCGGCAGCGTGCCCAAGGCGGTGGTGCTCCGCGCGATCGCCGTCCAAGGTTCGCAGTGTTCGCCCGAGACGCGCGGCACCTACTTCATCGGATCCGCCTTCACGACCCGCACCCTGCCCGCCGTGTCGATCATCACCGACACGAACAACCTGTTCGGCTTCACTTCGGGCATTTACGTGCCGGGCAAGCACTATGCCGACTCGCCGGAAGGCTACGGCGCCAACAAATGGGGCAAGCCCCACGCGAACTACCATCAGGACGATGACGATCAGACCTGGGAACGCCCGGTGCAGCTCGAATTTTTTGAAACCGCACAGAACACCGCCGTATTCTCGCACATGCTCGGTTTGGCCATGCACGGCGGCGGCACGCGCGCCATCCCGCAAAAAACGCTCTACCTCATGGCCCGCCTCGGCGAATACGGCACCGACCTCATCAACTACCCGCTCTTCCCGGACGAAAGCGCCACGAGCTACAAGCGCTTCCTGCTGCGCAACAGCGGCAACGACTGGTACGGCCCGATGTCCGGCGGCATCGCCACGATG
>MWEJ01000494.1 GCA_002071025.1 Verrucomicrobia bacterium ADurb.Bin070
GTGGGCGGACGGCGAAAACACCGCGCACGTCGCCGTGCGAATGGACGGTTCGGATGTGTGGGATACGGACGTGGAACGCGAATCCTCGGTCCCGGACGGGATCTGCGGCTACATCTGGGACGACGGGGAGTGCGGGAGCTGCGGCGGCTGCGAGAACGGCGACTGCTCCCAGGCGGAGGGTGAAAGCCCCGGCTCCGTGCGGTTCAGGATCCCGCTGGGCTTCACGGGGAAAAAACAGATGGCCGGGTTCGTCTGGTTCCATCTGGAAACGCCCCAGGCCATAACGCCCGCAACCTTCACCGTCACGGGCGACGCGTCCGTGCAGACGGAGCACGCCAACGCGGGCGGCGCCCTGAGCCGCGCTTACAGCGCACTTCCCGGCGGGCGCGATGTCCGGTTCGTCCCCGCGGCCGGCGGCGTGCGCGTCTCCGTGCGCGACACGGGCGACGCCGCCGAAGACCGCGCGTGGCTGATCACGTCCGACGCCGGCAGCATCTCCTTCCTCAAGACCGACTCCGCCGCCAACACCGAGCTGAACGTCACGTATGCTCAGCCTTGGCCCGGATACTGGGTGCGCACCGACAACGCCACGGGGCTGACAAAGGCCCGCTACGTCTCGGGCGGCGTGACCAACGACGTCGAGGTCACTCAAGACATCGCCCGCGACGCGGCTTCGCTGGTTCTCTCCGGCCACAGCTCTTCGCGCACGCTGGTCGGCGCGGGGCCCGCCGCCGTCGTCCGCGAGATCCTGCGCGAGGAGTGGGACGGGGCGGCCCTGTCCTGGCGCGGGACCTCCATGACCTGGTGGGAGGACAGCCTGAACCCGCTCCTCAACGGAAAGCCCAAGTTCCGTTACGGCAACGACGGCTCCTGGGAGTACCGCGCCTTCGACGCCCGGGGCCGCGAGACCCTGCGGGCGGGGCCGCTCGGCGGCTCCGGCCACCCGCCCTTCGCTGCCGTCCCGGAGCCCTTCGCCGTCTCCAACGCCGCCGCATACGCGCCGTTCGACGCCCTCGTCACCGAGACCTCCTACGAGCCCCTGCCGGGCGACGGCAACGCGCTGAACGATTCGCGCGAGCCCCGCGGAATATCCGTCTACGCCGTGACGCGGGCCGCGGTCCGGGCCGCCTCGCCTTCCTCCGCCTTCGCGGATCCCGCCAACGCCGTCTCCATGACGGTCTCCGTCGCGGAAGACGACGCCTCCGTCCCCGTCCTCCTGCGCGGCCGGCCCCTGCTCGAAACCGGGGCGGGCGGCGTCACCAACTCCTACGCCTACGATTTCGGCGGCTACGACCCCGCGACCCGATCCTTCACCGAAGACCCCTCCGGCCCGTGTCTCCGGACGGTCTCCTCCTCGTCCTCCGCGCCTCTGCGTGAGACCGAAATCTCCGACGCCGACTTTGGCCGCGTCCTGCTCAAAGAGACCCGCCACGCGCAGACCGACACGCTTCTCTCGTGGGAGACGCGGGAGTACGATTCCTTGGGGCGGCACCTTTCGTCCGCCTTCTCCGACGGTACGGCCGAAACGAACACCTACGACTGCTGCAGCCTCGCTGCCACCCGTTCACGCGACGGAACGGTGACGGAATACTGGCATGATCCATCCCGTCCCAACTGGTCGGCGGAAGCGCGAGTCACGCTCGGAGGGCTTCCCGGCCTAAACGGCTGCTATCCCGTTACTGAGACCACGGTTGACCTTTTCGGGCGCGTCACGAACCAGACAGTCAGTGTTTGGAGCAACGGCGTACCCTGCGTCGCCTTCCCGCCTTCCGTCACCACCATAGAATACCCTTACGGGCTGGCGGAATATTCGGTGACGACCGGGCCGTACGACACACAGACAGTCAGCATCGTCTCCCACGCGGACGGCGCTCGCGTTCAGGAGACCCGCGCTTCAGGAATCACCAACCGGGTTTATGAATATTATGGGGGAGGCACAGTCGCGGAAACCTTCGACACGAATGGATGGCACACCGTCGCTCGGTTTACCGGATACCTCGCCAATGGCCTGAAGACCGTGACCGTGACAAGCTGGAGTTCAACAAACATGTTCAGCACGGTCACGAACTCGATTGCGTACTATGATTTTTCCGGACAGAGGGTTTCTGAAACGGGCGAGCCGCTGTTCTCGCCCGTCTGGATAAACGAGACATACGCGTTCGTCTCGAACGACTGGCACAGCGTCCAGTCTTATTCGGTAATCACGAATGGCGAGACGAACGTCTTCCGGACCGTCTGCCGTCGAATCAGCGGGCTTTCCCCGCAGCAACAGTCCTACGTCACTATCGCCGGAACAAACGGCGTGGAAACGGTTTTTTGTGAAGCTATTGATGCGGCAGCCGGGACGCGGACTACGCGCCAGTTCAATCCGGTCACTTCAGAAGCGGTAACCGTGGTTTTCCTTGGCGGATTACCCGTGCTGGAATTCACGTCGGGGGGTGTCTCAAACGTCTGGACATACCTGCCGGACGGTTCCGTAACCATTCAAACCAAGGTGGAGTCTGCGGTTTTCACGCCCGCTACCGCGGCGCGTGAAAACCGCAGACTCCACAACCTAATTTAAG
>MWEJ01000495.1 GCA_002071025.1 Verrucomicrobia bacterium ADurb.Bin070
ACCTGGACGGCGTTGGCAGAGGTCACGCAACAGTCACTCTCGGCCTTGACTTCGGCCGTGCTGTTGACATAGCAGAGGACCTTGGCGCCGGGATGCTGCGCCTTGAGGTCGCGGAGCTGCTCGCCGGTGATCATGTCGGCCATCGGGCAGCCGGCATCCGCAGCCGGCAGCAGAACCGTCTTGCCGGGATTGAGAATCGCGGCGGTCTCAGCCATAAAGTGAACACCGCAGAACACAATGACATCCGCTTGGATGTCGGTCGCCTTGCGCGCGAGTTCCAGAGAATCGCCCGTGAAGTCGGCGATGTCCTGCACCTCACCAAGCTGATAGTTGTGGGCCAGGATGACGGCGTCCCGTTCTCGCTTCAGCAGTTGAATCTCGTCATGCAAAGTCATGGTCATTCGCAGATTACCTATCATTGTCGTTGTGGCCGAATGATAGCATACGGGCGGCGGGAGAGGAAGACGAAAACCGGATTCGATATCAGTCGCACGAACGAAAAATGAGCGTGACAATATTTTGAAAAACGTCACAATAGAGCGCGTTTTCTTGACACCCTCAGGCGTCTTTGGAGAATGAACCTCTTATGAAAAAAGCCGAACAGAAAAAAACGGTCTCGGCCGCCACGGCGGCACCGCGAATCCGGATCACCGACACCACGCTGCGCGACGCTCACCAATCGCTTTGGGCGACCCGCATGCGCACCGACGACATCCTCGCCGTTGCCGAGGAGGTGGACAACGCGGGCTACTACTCTTTGGAGTGCTGGGGCGGCGCAACGTTCGACGTCTGCCTGCGCTTCCTTCGCGAAAATCCGTGGGAACGTCTACGGCAGTTGAAGGCAGTCTGCAAGAAAACCCCGCTGCAGATGCTGTTGCGCGGCCAGAACATCCTCGGCTACAAGAACTACCCGGATGACGTGCTGGAGCGCTTTGTGGCGTTGGCCTGCGAAAATGGCATGGATATCTTCCGCATCTTCGATGCCTTGAACGACACGCGCAACCTTGAACGGGCGATTCAGGCGGTCAAGAAATACGGCGGCCACGCGCAAGGCACGATCTGTTATACCTTCAGCCCGGTACATACCGTCGACAACTTTGTGGCGATTGCCAGAGAGCAAGTTTCGATGGGCATCGACACCCTGTGCATTAAAGATATGGCCGGCATCCTGACGCCAGGCGCGGCGACTGAACTGGTGAGCGCGCTGGTCAAGGCGGTGAATGTGCCCGTGCAACTGCATTCGCACATGACCAGCGGCATGGCGGTGGCCATGTACCTCTCAGCGGTCAAAGCGGGGGCCGGCGCGATCGACACGGCGGTTTCGACCATGTCGGGGTTCTCCTCGCAGCCGCCCACCGAAACTCTGGTGGCGATTCTCGAGTCCGAAGGGTTCACGACCGGCCTCAACCATGCGGAGGTCGCGAAGATTAACGCCCACTTCCGCGCACTCAAAAAGGTGCGCCAGCCCTCTTCGGCCGGCGCGGTTGAACCGGTGGACGCGGACGTGCTGGAACATCATATTCCGGGCGGCATGATCTCCAACCTGCGCTCGCAGCTCCAGCAGCAGGGCGCGCTGGAGCGTCTGCCTGAGGTGCTCGACGAACTGCCGCGCACCCGCGCGGACATGGGGTATCCGCCGCTGGTCACGCCGACCAGCCAGATTGTGGGCGTGCAGGCCGTGCTGAATGTGTTGGCCGGCAAACGTTACGAGATGGTCACTCAGGAGACCCGCGACTATGTCAAGGGGCTGTATGGCCGTTCGCCCGCTCCGATCACGCCTAAGCTGGCCAAGCAGATCCTCAACGGCGAAAAACCGGTGACCTGCAGGCCGGCCGACCTGCTCAAGCCCGGCTTGGCCGAAGCCGCCGCGCAAATCGCGCCCAAACTGATTGAGAAGGAGGAGGACATCCTCTCGTACTGCCTCTTCCCGGAAGTGGCGCTCGGCTACTTCAAGTGGCGCGCCAAGCCCGCTGATCAGCGCGATCCTATTCCCGCCGACATCGAAGAAGGGAGCGCGAAGCAAGCCGAGACAAAAGGCAACGTCGACACGCCTGCGCCGGTCGCACAGGTCGACGCGGATACGCAGCGTTTCGCCGAGATCGGACGTTTCGTGGCGTCGCTCGCCGGATTGGTGCAAGGCTCCGGCACGATCAGCCTGCCTGCGTCAGCGCCACTCCTGCCGCAGCCAGCCGCTCCTGCCGCGGCACCTGTTGCACCGCCCGTGAAAGCGATTGACGCCGCGCCACAGGGACCGACAATCAACGCGCCGTTGAACGGAACCTTTTACCGTTCCGCGGGGCCGGACAAACCCGCGCTGGCCAACGAGGGCGACAGCCTCAAGGCTGGCGCCCCGCTCTGCATCGTGGAGGCCATGAAACTGTTCAATCAGATCAAGGCGGATAAGCCGCTCAAAATCGTGAAGTTCCTGGTCGAGCACGGTGCCGTTGTGGCCAAAGGCCAGCCGCTGGCACTTGTGTGTTATTGACATGACCGAGAATGAACCCGATTACAGTGCGATGCGCCGTGTCGTGGCGCTGACCATCGCCGGCAGCGACAGCGGC
>MWEJ01000496.1 GCA_002071025.1 Verrucomicrobia bacterium ADurb.Bin070
AGGTTTCGAGGCCAGCACGCGCGAGAGTTCCGCGCGCATCTGCCAGCCGCCGCTGAAACTCGCGAAGGGCTTGTCGAACTCCTCGACCGCAAAGCCGAGACCGCCGAGCGAGACCTTGACGCGGGTCTCGATCTCGTAGCCGCCGAGATGCTCGAACGCGGTCTGCACCTCGCCCAGCCGGGCCAGCAGCCGCACGCGCTCGGATTCCTGCGGCGCTTCGGACAGCGACACCCCCAGCGCGTGCAGCTCATGCTCCATCTCCGCCAGGCCGGGGATCCCGCGCAACGCATATTCAATCAGCGTTTCGGTGTCGGACTCCGCCTTGAGATGCTGGCGGATATGTCCGATGCGCGGCGTCTGCTCGATGACGACCTCGCCGGCGTCGGCATCCGCCTCGCCCAGGATCAGGCGGAAGAGCGTGGACTTGCCGGAACCGTTAGGGCCGACGATCCCGATCCGTTCGCCGGCATTGATGCGGAAACTGACATCGCCGAGGACCTGCTGCGTGCCGTAATGCACGCCGATATTACGAAATTCAATCACGGGCGCGTATGATGCTAAAAAGCGTCGCGTCTGACAATCAAAGAAAAGGCCGCGGTCCGGACATTCCGCGCCTTGTCCGCCCCGGCCATTTATACTACACTGCTGCCTATGGATCGTCTCGCGTATTTGACACGGCGGCTGTTGTTGGTGATCCCCACTTTTCTGGGCATCACGGTGATTTGTTTCGCCCTGACCCGCCTCTTGCCGGGCGGGCCTGTCGACATCCAGCTCATGAAGATGCGCAACATCGGCGGCGGCGGCGACCAGTCGGCGGCGCAGGTTACGCAGGTGACCGAGGAGTACCGGCAGGAGCTGAACCGACAGTTCGGCTTCGACCGGCCGCTGCACACGCAGTACCTCGACTGGCTGATCAACCAGCGCATGGGCATGCGCATCGCCTCGTACGACTATCCCAACCGCACGGCCTGGCAGTTGATCGCGTCGCGCATTCCGGTCTCGCTCTGGTTCGGCATCACCAGTTTTGTGTTGAGCTATCTGATCTGCATCCCGCTCGGCATCGCCAAAGCGCTACGCCACCGCCAAACCTTTGATGCCGTCTCCAGTCTCCTGGTCTTTGCCGGCTACGCGATCCCCGCTTTCGCGTTGGGCATGGTGCTCAAGATGTTGCTCTGCGGTACGGTGGAGGGGCTCGGCGACCTCTTCCCGCTGGGCGGTTTTGAGTCTGATTTCCCGGGGCCGGTGCCGCTCGGCACGCGGCTGGCAGACCGCGCCTGGCACATGGCGCTGCCGGTGGCCTGCTACGTGGCCGGCAACTTCGCCGTGCTGACCCTGATCATGAAGAACTCCCTGCTGGACCAGATCGCCAGTGACTATGTGCGCACCGTTCTGGCCAAAGGGGCCACGCGCCGCCGCGCCATCTGGGGCCACGCCTTCCGCAACGCCCTGATCCCGGTCGCGACCGGTTTCGGCTCGATTCTCGGCATGCTCTTCGCCGGCTCCATCATCATCGAAAGCATTTTTGAAATTCCGGGCATGGGGCGCCTGAGCTGGGATGCGCTGATCGGCCGCGATTACGCGGTCTTTCTGGCCCTGCTGGCGCTGACATCGGTCATGCAGCTCGCCGGCAACCTGCTATCAGATTTCTGCTACCTGTTGATCGACCCCCGTATCCACTTTGGCACGTCATGAATCTGAGCCGAACATTTCGTTTCTCGCCGCTCACGCAAAAACGGCTGCGCAACTTTCTGCGCATCCGGCGCGCGCGCGTGGCGCTGATCCTGCTCGGCGCGCTCTTCGCCGTCAGCCTGGCCGCCGACTTGCTCTGCAACAGCCGCCCGCTCTTCCTGCGCGTCAACGGCCGTGTCTTCTTTCCCTTCGTGCGGCAACTGACGCAGCGCGACCTGCTGGGCGAGGAGGCGGAAGCCACCCCGGTCAATTATCCCGCCTTCATCGCGTCGCCGGCCTTCTCTTCCAACCGCGCCAACCGCGTGGTCTGGGCGCCGGTGCCGTACAGCCCCGGCGATGTGGTGAATGCCGCGACCCTGCGCCATGCGCGCACGGTTAAGGTTTCTGTCGTGCCCGACGTCCACGCCGGACGCATCAACCTGCTGCGCGACGGCACGATCGCGCGGCCGCAAAGCGTGGCCCCGTTTTTTCCGGATGTGGCGAGAGTCGCCGGCACGCGCCTTGACACGCAGTGGCGCCTGACCGAGGCACTGCGCAGCGCGCTGGCTCGGCGGTTCGAGGGACACGCCGCCCCGCAAGAGCACTTCGAGCTGACGCATGCCGCCGTGCCCGGCCTGACCGCCCGCGTGACGGTGCCGGAACGTGCCGCGCGCCCTGCGCCGCCGCCATCGGTGCGCCTGATGTTCCGTCAGACGCAGCCCCCCGACAACCCCCTGCAACTGCGTTTCCGACGGTTGCCCGACGGCTCGCTCGCCGCCGTCGACCGGCGCGCGTGGCGTCACGTGCCGGACGCCCACCGCCCCGACATCCTGCGCCTGGCCGACGAGGCCTTCAACGGCACCGCGCCCTCCGCCACG
>MWEJ01000497.1 GCA_002071025.1 Verrucomicrobia bacterium ADurb.Bin070
CATCGACTGGGAAGCCGGCACGATCACACTGCGCCGCACCAAGGGCCGGCGTGAAGACGTAATGCCCTTGCCTGAAGCAACAGGGCGAGCCATCGCCCTGTACCTGCGCGACGAGCGGCCCAAGACCCAGCACCGGATGGTCTTCGCTCGGCATATGACGCCGCGCGAGCGACCCATCGGTCCGGACCTCGTGCGCAAGACCATCCGCCAAGCCTATGCGCGCGCCGGTCTTGCGCATACGCGTTCGCACCTGTTGCGTCACACGATGGCCAGCCGTCTGCTGGCCAGCGGTTCCTCACTCAAGGAGGTGGCCGACGTGCTGCGGCACCGCTCGCTGAACACGACGCTGATCTACGCCAAACTCGACGGCAGCCGTCTCGTCGAAGTGGCCTTGCCTTGGCCCGGGACCTCCGCCGCCGCCACGACAGGGAGGCTGTCATGACGATAGGACTGACTGCGCTCGTGGATCGCTACCTCACTGAGCGTCGTACCCTGGGCTTCCAACTGCGCTCGGCCGCCTACAGCCTGCGCAGCTTGGCCGAGTATGTTCGGCGTACACGCCATCGCGGCCCTCTGACCCTGGAGGTCATGGCCCAGTGGGCGCGTCTGGATAGCCACGCAAGCGTCGATCCTCGGACTTGGGCGCGGCGGCTCAAGCAGTTGCGCTCCTTCACGCGCTGGATGCAGCAATTCGAGCCGGCCACAGAAGTACCCGACGACACGATCTTCGGTCGGCTGCCCGAGCGCCAGGCGCCGCACATCTACAGCCAAGAGGAAGTGCAGCAGTTGCTGGCCGCCGCGCGTCAGCTCGGCCCCAATCCCGGCCTGCGCGGCCTGGTCTATGAGACGCTGTTCGGCCTGATTGCAAGCTGCGGACTACGCCTGTCCGAGGCGTTGTCGCTGAACCTTGGCGACGTGGATCTCAGGCGCGGCCTGCTGACGATCCGGCGTACGAAGTTCGCCAAGTCGCGCCAGGTGCCGCTGCATCCGAGCACGACCAAGGCCTTGGGCCAATACCGCTGGACTCGAGACGTGGCGGGCGCCTCACGCGACGACGACGCGCCGTTCTTCATCGGCACGCGGGGCCGCCTGTTCGGCAAGCCGATGCACCGGCATCAGGTGGAGCACGTCTTTGCCACCCTGCGCAGCGACCTGGGGTGGGTCAACCGTGGTACGCACCACGCACCGCGCATCCATGATCTGAGGCACACCTTCGTGGTGAGGCGCATCCTGCTGTGGCAGCAACAGGGCATCGACGTGGACGCGGCGATGCTGTCGCTGTCGACCTACGTCGGTCACGCGATGGTGACCAACACCTACTGGTACCTGCAGGCGGTGCCGGAATTGATGGCGGTGGCCGCCAAGCGCTTCGAGTCGTGCATGCCGGAGCTCAACCATGGGTGAAGCGCGCCTCAACCGAAAGGGCTCTCCGCCAAGCTTCCCGGCGCTGGTGCAGCAATTCTTCACCGAGTACCTGGTCGCACAGCGCGCACTCAGCCCGCGTACCGTGGCCTGCTACCGCGACGCGATGACCTTGTTCCTCGGGTATGCGGCCAAGCAGCTGGGCAAGCCGCCAATCGCCATGCAACTCGGGGACATCACGCCGGAGTTGATCCTGAAGTTCCTGGCCCACCTGGAACATGAGCGGCACAACTCGGTGCGCAGTCGCAACCTGCGGCTTACCGCCTTGAGGGCGTTCCTGAAGTTCGCCGGCCGACGCGACGTGACGGCGCTGCATGCCGTCGAGCGCGCGATGGCCGTGCCGATGAAACGCTTCGAGCGGCCGCTCCTGGGTCACCTGACGCGCCCGGAGATGATCGCCGTGCTGGGACGGCCTGGCACTGAATGGACTTCGCAGCGCGACCACCTGCTGCTGAGCCTGCTGTACAACACCGGCGCGCGCGTCTCGGAGATCGTCGGCGTGCGCGTCGTCGACGTGGTGCTGGACGGCGCGGCCTGCGTTCACCTGCATGGCAAGGGTCGCAAGGATCGCTCGGTCCCGCTGTGGAAGACCACTGCGGCGGCCATCCGCGCTTGGCTAAACGCCAACCCGCACCTGCGTGATTCGGCGGCATTACTACCCAATCGATCCGGGCATCCGATGACCCGCTGCAACGTGGCGCAGCGACTGGCGCTGGCGGTGGACAGGGCCAGCGCAGAACAGCCGAGCCTGAAGACCAAGCGCATCTCCCCGC
Source organism: Verrucomicrobia bacterium ADurb.Bin070 (assembly GCA_002071025.1). Taxonomy (GTDB): domain Bacteria; phylum Verrucomicrobiota; class Kiritimatiellia; order RFP12; family UBA1067; genus DUPH01. Next base: position 2,196 of record MWEJ01000497.1, read on the forward strand.
ATACCCTGAGGCACACGACCGCCATGCATCTTCTGCAAAGCGGCGTGCCGTTCAACGTGATCGCACTGTGGCTCGGCCACGAGAGCACGAACACGACGCACCGCTACGTCGAGGCCAACCTGGAGATGAAGGAGAAGGCACTTGCCCGGCTCGAAGCCCCTGACACCAAGCTCAAGCGCTTCCGCGCCGGCGACGAACTGATGAGGTTCCTGCAAACCCTGTAACTATGCAAAGCACACCACGCCCCAGTACGGCCGTCGACCGAGCGAACAGCCATGCTGGGGGGTGCCGCTACGCATAGTTGAGAGCTATGCATAGGGGTCGCTATGGATAGATTTGCATAGCGACCC
>MWEJ01000498.1 GCA_002071025.1 Verrucomicrobia bacterium ADurb.Bin070
CGGAGCTTCGGCGTGCGCGTCATCGCCGTACACGCGACGCGAACAAACCGCTCGGGCGGCAGGATCTTCGGGAGAACCTTGGCGACGGCATCACGGAATGCCGGCGACTCGATCTCGTTGCGCAGGGAGAGTTGGGTGTTGGGGTTGCTCACAGCTCAGCTCCTTTCTGGTTTTCGATCTTCGCCGCCTCTTCGATCAGCTTCGCTGCCTTGGCGCGCAGGTCGCGCGCCTCATCGGTCGGGTTGCCGAGTTGAGCGGACACCATCTCAACGGCGTACGCGAACGTCGGAACGCACACCGAGCAACGCTCACCGGCGTGGACCGAGACGTGCGACGCCACACCGATCGGCTCGCCGTAGTTGGACCACGTCACGGAGACGGTAGACACGTCGCGCCCCTTGATCTTGGCCGGCACCTTGGCGCGGATGATCTCGCCGATGTCGGATTCGCTGAGTTCGGCCGCGAGTGCGGCAATTCGGTCGGTGCTCATGCTGCCCCCCTTCCGTCGCCGCCGATGACGTCGGCCGGAAACTTGAGCTGATTAGGGTCGGCGACGTCCTCGGTGTTGTGCACCTTGCGCACGCTCCACGAGAGCTTGCTCTCGACCTTCGGCGCGGCGCTGTTCGGATTCCAGGTTACGGCGAACGCGACCTTGCACTTCGGTTCGCCCTCGTCATCGGCGTCCTGAAACGCCTTGAGCGCGTCCTTCGTGACTTCGCTGAAGCTCTCGCGGAGCAGGTCGGAGAACTGAGCGGAAGCGACCGCGATGATTGCGTCCTTGACGGTCGGGATCTTGGGTGTATCTGTCATGTCAGCATCTTTCGTTTTTGAGCCTCGGCGTTCACGCGCCGGGGCTTTTTGTTGGGTGGAAAATTCCCGCCGGCCCCGTCCAGTGGGGCGCTCGCCAGCCAGCGAGCCCGTGAGGCGGCGGTAGGTGGTCAGCGCGGGAGCTTGTGGCCTTTGCGCGCGACGAACTGCGCGGTCGTGACGATGGAGCCGGCTACCTTGGCGGATTCATGATTCGCCTGCTCGTAGTTGGTAAACGTGGCGTTGATCAGCGGCTTTCCGGTGTACGGCTCCGCAACGATGTATTCGGATTTCATGGTTGTTTTTGGTCTGCTGGGTAAGTTTCCGTCGTATTTTCGCACCCGCGACGGCGGCGGTCGTTGGCCTTGTTGAACCGATGGCGCCGGGCTATCGAGGAAGGTCAGAGATTGAGGGCTCGCGCCGCGTGCAGTTGCTCGCGCTCGCCCGCGGAAATTGGGTCGAGGAAAGCAGTCGCCGAGCTAGGCCCGGCGCCTGCGACCTCAACCCAGTCCCGGCGCGGTCTTCGTTTCGCGCCGGGATAGTGAAGGCCGAGCCCGATCCACCAGCATTCTCGCGAGATGCCGCGCCTGATTGCTCAGAGCGTTCTAGGTTTTCGGACTCGGCCAAAGTGTCAGCGATTCCGCCGCCGTTTTCGGCGAGCTGGCGGAATGGCGAGAAGTCGAAGAAGTAGGAGCAAGCGTCGCCGGTGAGCGTCGGCTCGACGAACGCCTGTCGCTGCGGATTGCGCGATCCGAACTGCGCGCGGGCGCAGTCGGCGTGCTTGCTGCACGATGACGCGCGGCGAATGCAGAGTGAGAAGTCGGCTGCGGCGTTCACGGCTGCACCTCCTTGCGGGCGGCGTTGATGGCGGCGCGGTAGTTGCGAGTTGTCGCGCCCCTGTAGTTGTCGAGCGCGCTAGCCGACTCCAGTGCTTCTTTGCTCGGTGTGCTCACTGTTTGCCCTCCCGTTTCTCGGCGCGTTCAGACCTGCTCTCCGGCAGCGTGAAACCGTGTTCGCTCTCGCGGTCGAGATCGCGGCCGAGGCGGACCATCGTGAGCATCCATCCGGCACATACGAGACATCCGAGGCCGGAGACGATCAGCGCGGCGAAGGAGATCCAGTCGAGGGCGATGGTTGCGGGGTTCATGCGGCCTCCTTGTGGCGCGCCAAAAACTCATCGGCCGCGATGCGGAGCAGGTCGGACACGCGATACTTCCGCGACTCGGTGCTCTTGCTCTTGGCCAGCTTGGCGAGCTGTTTTGCCTTCTGGGTTGCAATGCGAGCCGAGATCACTCGGCCGTAGTCCGCTTTGTTTGCCATGCGTCCGCTTGTGTAGACACACGTAGACAAAGCCAAGGATTTTCTCGTGCATCCATTTTGTGGAGTAGGGATTTCTCCTATGAAAATGCCGCTTGCTTTTTGTCTACAACGGCCGGCGGTTGACGCCATGAGCCTACGCCAACTCGCCATTTTCCCTATGGCCAAGAAAGCCAAAACAAAGAAAACCCAAGTGTTGTCCGCTCGCGTCGGCGGATCGCTCGGGATCAAGCATGGCGCGATGGTGTCTCTTTTGCTGGATACGGTGTCGCGTATCGACGCTTCGGATTTCTTCGCTGAGGTTGCGCGCATCCGCAAGGCGTCAGAGTAGGGCGGCCGATTGTAAAAACCGGCGTTACAAAACCCGCTTTGCGTTTGTCTTGCAAACGGCAGGCGGGCGGACATGGTG
>MWEJ01000499.1 GCA_002071025.1 Verrucomicrobia bacterium ADurb.Bin070
CCGGTCGATTTCAACGGCAAGACGCTGGCGCAGTGGCAGGCCGAGGGTCGCGACACGGACGGGCAGGTGGCCGATCCCCTGTTTGTGGACGCCGCGGCGGGCGACTTCCGCCTGCGGCCGGCTTCGCCCGCTCTGGCGGCCGGCTTCGTCCCCTTCGATAGTTCCGAGGCCGGCGTTTACGGTGACCGCGCCTGGCGCCTCCGGGCGCGAAAGTGAGGTGCCCATGGGTTTCCTGCGCCGGACATTCTTTGCGACTCCCTGGCATCTGATTCGGTTCTTTGTCCCGCTGACGGCGGTGGTGCCGTTGTTGGTCTACCGGCTGACGCTGTTCACGCATGTCTACCCGGGTTATTCGGCGTTCTTGACCGCGGCTTCGGCAGGATTGTGCCCGCAGGATGATCTTGCCTATCCGGTGTTTGCCATGGCCGCGCGCTGGGTGTCGGGGTTGGCCTACGCGGATTTGCCTGTGCGGCTGAATCTGTTTTGCGCGGTTTGCGGTGCCTTGGCCGTGTCGCTCTTCTACCTGCTGGCGGCGCGGCTGGTCTTTATGTTCGCTTGCGAGGATCCAGGCGGCGCATTGGCGGCGATGCCGCCGCGTCTGCGCGGGGGGGAAGATGATGCGGATGAGACCGACGCACCAGTACGCGGCGAGGAGGGTCTCGCGATGAATGTGGACGGGACGCTCTCCATTCCGGTCTCGGTGCAGGCGCACAACCGTCGCGTGGCCCACGCCGCCGTGCTGGGCGGGGTGGGCGCGGCCTGTGTGCTGGCGTTCTGCGTACCGTTCTGGCTGGTCGCGACCCGACTTTATCCGTATGCCTTCGACCTGATGCTCGTTTTCTTGATCATCAACCTGATCATCTCCTATGACCAGCGGGGCAACCTGCTCTCGCTCTTTGCATGTGTGCTGCTGCTGGGCGCGTGCAGCGTGGAGTCGCCGCTCTTCCTGATTCTGCTGCCGGTTGGCGGCGCGTTTCTCCTGCGCAGCATGGTGCTGAACGGACACGCCACGACCTACAAAGTGCTGTTCGTGGTACTGACGGGGTTGGCCGGTCTGCTGTTGGCGCTGTATGTGCTGTGGCAGGCGGCCGAAGTGTGCGCCGCCATTCCGGTGCCGGCGCCGCGCCCGATCCTGCGGGTTTTTCTTGAAACCATCAAGGTCGAGCTGATCCGGTGGATCCCCAGTTTTGGCTGGAGTTACGTCTTCGTGCAGTTTCTGTTCCCGGCGGCGATCGCTTTATTCGTCTTCTCGCATGCTTTCCGCCGTCGCACGCCGCTGCTCTTTCTGATGCAGCTCGCGCTGGTCATTCCGTTGTTGCCGACCCTGATGAATCTCAGTGTCGCGAAAGGCGCTGTCGGCCCTATGACGGGGCTGACGCGGCTGCTGGATCTCCTCAATCTCGACGCCTCGATCTGGGGGGTCGCGCGGCTCACCTCAAAGGTTCCGGTCTACCAGCATGTCTTGATCGCGCTGTTTGTCGGGCTCATGATTGCAGTCTGGTTTTTGATGCGCGAGATGTTTCAAGAAAAGATCGACGAAGACCTCGATTTTTACGAATACCGTGACAACCCCGCCGTTTGCCGCGTCGGTTCGCTGCTCTGCTGGCCGCTGCTGCTGCTGGCCTTTCTGGTTCCGGTCTTCAGTTCTCCCGACCTCAATCCAGAGGACGGGCAGTTTGCCGACCGTGTGGCCGATGAGATCTACCGCGAACTTGACGGCCGCGACTGGATCGTGAACATCCGGTTGCTGCGCCATCACGTGATGGTGCGTGCGCACCGCGAGGGACGCGCATTGACCTTTGTGTCGACCGATGACGAACGCGCAGGAAAAAGCGTGGCGCATGTGGCGGAGGTGATCCGCACGGATCCGTCTTTCGCCGCCACCCGTTACCGGCTGATCAATGCCGCCGATCTTTCGGTTGCCTCTTTCTTGCACGAATGGTTCCGTACCGACACCAATGCCTATACGCGGATTGTGCTTTTCGATTCGCCAGAACTGTGGCGCGACAACAATTTTCTGGCGTTGCCGACGGGGTTTTTCCTGAGCGGGGCGCCGCAGGGCGCGGGCGCGGACAGTCTTGCGCTGCTTGCCCGGCATCAAGCGTTTATGCAGACGATGCGCCCGCTGGTGGCGCCGGAGACGCCCGACGGGATCCGGTACTATGCCTATGTGCGAAAGGGGTTGAACGATCAGCTCGCCCGCATGGCGAATGAACTGGGCATCCTGCTGGTGGCTCAGGAACGGGGAGCGGAGGCCGTTGCGCTGTTTAAGCAGGCTTCGCACGAAGCGCCGGACAATCTCAGCGTGGTTCTGAACCGCTATGAACTGGCTGTGAACAGAGGGGCCGGGGCGGAGGCGCAGGGCGAGATCGAGGCTCAACTTCGCCTGCTCCAGCAGCGCGAAGACATCGTCACGCTGACGGTCGCCTCGCTGCAGGCGCGCGACGGCACGCTGCTCAACCCGGACATTCTGGATTATGTCCGTAAAAACCTATGGAACAAGGGCGTGAGCTACCGGAACCTGATGGTGAC
>MWEJ01000500.1 GCA_002071025.1 Verrucomicrobia bacterium ADurb.Bin070
GCTGCTCCTTAGAAAGGAGGTGATCCAACCGCTGGTTCCCCAACGGTTACCTTGTTACGACTTCATCCCAATCACCACCCACACCTTAGGCGGCTCCCCCCCTTGCGGGTTGGTGCGCCGGCTTCGGGTGCAGACGGCTTTCATGATGTGACGGGCGGTGTGTACAAGGCCCGGGAACGTATTCACGGCGCCGTAGCTGATGCGCCGTTACTAGCAAATCCGACTTCACGGGGTCGGGTTGCAGACCCCGATCTGAACTGGGGCCGGTTTTGGGGGTTGGCTCCGCCTCGCGGCCTCGCTTCCCTTTGTGCCGGCCATTGTAGCACGTGTGCAGCCCCGGATGTAAGGGCCATACTGACTTGACGTCGTCCCCACCTTCCTCCCGTGTGAACGGGCAGTCTGTCCAGAGTTCCCGCCGTTACGCGCTGGCAACTGGACACAGGGGTTGCGTTCGTTGCTGGACTTAACCAAACACCTCACGGCACGAACTGACGACAGCCATGCAGCACCTGTGCAGCACCCTCGAAGGAGTCCCGCTTTCACGGGACGTGCAGCTGCATGTCAAACCCGGGTAAGGTTCTTCGCGTTGCATCGAATTAAGCCACATGCTCCTCTGCTTGTGCGGGCCCCCGTCAATTTCTTTGAGTTTTAACCTTGCGGCCGTACTCCCCAGGCGGCACGCTTAACGCGTTAGCTCCGGGACGGGGGGGGTGAAATCCCCCCACCCCAAGCGTGCACCGTTTAGGGCAGGGACTACCAGGGTATCTAATCCTGTTTGCTCCCCCTGCTTTCGCGCCTCAGCGTCAGTTGCGTTCCAGAGATCCGCCTTCGCCACCGGTGTTCTGCAGGATATCAACGCATTTCACCGCTACACCCTGCATTCCGATCTCCCCTCCCGCACTCGAGCCGCGCAGTTTGGGGCGCACTTTCCGGGTTGAGCCCGGAGATTTCACACCCCACACACGCGGCCGCCTACGCGCCCTTTACGCCCAGTAAATCCGAACAACGCTCGCCACCTCTGTATTACCGCGGCTGCTGGCACAGAGTTAGCCGTGGCTTCCTCTTGGGGTACCGTCAACTCGGGCGGCCGTTAACCGCCTCCGCCTCGCCCCCCATGACAGGAGTTTACGACCCGAGGGCCTTCATCCTCCACGCAGCGTCGCATCGTCAGGCTTTCGCCCATTGCGAATGATCCTCGACTGCAGCCTCCCGTAGGAGTCTGGGCAGTGTCTCAGTCCCAGTGCGGCTGGTCGTCCTCTCAGACCAGCTAACCGTAAGCCACGGTGGGCCGTTACCCCGCCGTCTAGCTGATGGTGCGCGGACCCCTCCCGGGGGGGCGGGCCTTGCGGTCCCCGCCTTTGGCCGCCGGACCATGCGGTCCGGGGCCCCATTCGGTATTAACGCCCCTTTCGGGACGGTATCCCCACCCACGGGACAGGTTGTCCACGTGCTCCTCGCCCTTCCGCCACTCTCACCGGCCGGTATTGCTACCTTCCGGATCCCGTTCGACTTGCATGCCTAATCCACGCTGCCAGCGTTCGTTCTGAGCCAGAATCAAACTCTCAGAAAAAAATTCCGCGCGCCGCGCCGGCCGGAGCCGCGCTGCGCGTTTCGTTCGTCTTCGTTCCGGACAGTTGCTTCACAAGCTTCCTATTCTCCCGCATCCCCGCCGGTCCGTCTTTTGGACCCGCCGGTTCTGCGCCTGAACGACCGGATTTCACAGAGCAAGTTCGCGCCGCCGCCGGCGTCATCCACCGTTTGCGGCGCGGGTTGGGACTTTAGCAAAACCGCCGCCGTCCTGTCAACCCCCGGCCGGAAAATTTCTCGCGATTTTTTCCGGCCCGCCTCCGTCCGCATCCAGCGGCCTGCGCCGCCGGGTGCCCCGAAAGAGCCGCAAACTATAGCACCCCCCCGCACGCCCCGTCAACCGCCTTTTTGTGAAAATCCAAACTTTTTTTCGGCAGGTTTTTTGCGCCCTTTTCACCTGTTCTTCAACCGCCTTTCTTCGCTATAGTATCCACCATGCAAACTGACTCGCCTTCACGCACGCTTTCGCCGATCGAGGCCCGCATCGTCGGCGCGCTGATCGAGAAGGCCCTCACCACGCCTGAATACTATCCGCTCACGCTGAACGCGCTGATTGCCGCCTGCAACCAGAAGAACAACCGCGCGCCGCTGATGGCCCTCGACGAACGAACCCTGCAGAACGGCCTCTACAGCCTTCAAGAGAAGCGGCTGGCCGAGTGCTTCTCCGGAGCGACCTCGCGCACCGTCAAATACCGCGAGCGCCTGATCGCCGAATTCGAACTCGACCCCGCCGAGCGCGCGCTGCTCTGCGAGCTGCTGCTGCGCGGCCCCCAGACCCCCGGCGAACTGCGCAGCCGCGCCGCGCGCATGCACCCCTTCGCCTCGCTGGACGAGGTCATGGCCGCGCTCCGGCGCCTCGCCGTGCGCGAGGACGGCGCGCTCGTGACCGAACTCCCGCGCCAGCCCGGCCACAAGGAGGCGCGCTTCGCCCACCTGCT
>MWEJ01000501.1 GCA_002071025.1 Verrucomicrobia bacterium ADurb.Bin070
CTCGGCGTTCTGCAGCGAGAGGCCGGAGGCGTGTCCGAACTCAAAGGCCAGCTCGATGAAGGACAGATGGCGCGCGCCGTCGACCTTGACCAAGGGCTCCGTCAGCGTGGCCAAGACGATCGAGGCGTCTTTGAGCGGGCTTTCCGGATAGAGATAGAGGCGTTTGGCGGCGCGGTCCAGATACCACTCGCCCGGCGCATCCAGCTCTTCCAGCACGTTCAGCGCGAAGAAGCGGCGCTTGGCCGCGCCCCACGTCCCGCCCATGATGCCGTAGTTATGCGGAGCGGCCAGCGTGATGACTCGCTTGTCGCGGTCATACGCGGCCACGCGGATCACCTCGTCGGACCAGTCGTGCGTCCAGTAACCGAGCAGCCACACGCCCTGTTCGAGATTCCAGCGCGCGGGACGCGGGTCGTCGAACTCGAACGCGCCGGGACGCGCCTTGCGCAGCGCGGGATCCGGTGAGTCGGGTTTGGGCAAGCCGGAGTCGACCGCCTTGGCGAAACTCGCCCAGCCCGCCTCGGGCGCGTCGGCGTTAGGCCAGCGCGCCAGGGTCATCGGACGCCGGTCGACATAGAGCCAGGGCGCAGCCGGCACGCCGCGGTAGGCGGTCTTGAACGGCGGCAGCGCGTCGGGCGGCAGGTTCGACAGCTCACAGACTCGCACCTGTCCGTGCGCGACAGGAGCAAGCCGCGCCAGCACCGCGGGATCGGTCACGGGCGCGAAGGCGGCGGCATCCAGCGTGACGCCGCCGTGCAGCCGCGCCTGCCCGCGCTTCTGAGCGCGGTAGACCACCGGCGCGCCCTTGCTGCCGCTGTCCTCCGCGTTCAGCTCAAACGCCGCGTGCTGCCGGTAGACGCCCGGGCCCACGAGCACCGTGACCGCCTCGCCGCCCGCCAGCGAACCGTCCTTGCGCGCCGCGCGGATCGCATCGCGCGCCTGCACCAGACTTTGATACGGGCGGCGGCGGCTGCCGTCGCCGCCCGTTCCGGCCTCCGCCGCGACATAGATCTCCCGTTCAGCAAAAACGCACGCCGCCGCCCCCGACACCAGCCACGCCGCCATCCGCAAGCCCATTCTCTGCATCACAACCCCTCCTCACCCTTTTTCATCTCGCCCAACTCTTTGACAATATCCGGCAGGTCAGCATATTTCCGCCATTGACTCAACGACGTCCAGCTCGACACCAAGGTGCCGCCGGCCCACGCCTGAATAATCACGCCCTTTAGTTTCGCTCCGCTGATCCGCTCGCGTCCCCGCAGCGAAAAGTAGTAGTAGGTCTGTTCCTCAACTTCTTCCGACTGCAGCGTCACGCGCGCGATCTTGCCGGGCTCCAGCGTGACCGCTTGCTCCTTCTTGTCGACCACCAGATCCCGGTTGCCGGAGGCTTCTCCGATGTAGAACGCTTTCAGCGTGACCGGCCGGGCCTCATCGCCCAGCACCCGCAGTTCAACGCCGTATGTGAGCGAACGCTTCTTGTTGCGGTCGTAATACCATTGACCGCTTGAGTCGCCGGACTGACCCACGCGCGTACAGCGCATGAACAGCGGGAGCTTGGCGTCTGCGGCTGCCGAACCCTCGCCGGAGGATGGTGCGGCGGCGTGGAGCGGTGCCGATGGCGTGAGCGCGATTTTCTTCCCGCGCAACGGTTCGCCGCCCCGTCTGATTTGGCGGATCATAAACATTTTAACCACCGAGGGGAACACTTCGACCGCAGCCGGCTCGGCATCCTCGGGCAGCTCATAAAACGCGCAGTAGAGCTTGGAAAATCCGGGCTGCAGCAGGTCGACTCCGGCGAACAACGCGCCCTCGGGAATGAAGTGCTGCGCGAAACCGCGCTCGGTCTGGGTGAAGGCGCGCCCTTGCCGGTCATGCAGCGTGGGCGACGGGATCTCAACCGGCACACGCGAATCGTTCTTCACGCGGTAGGTGACAAAGACGAATTTGCCGTCGGTCGTCAAGGCGTCGCCGACGCCTTCGCGCTGCGGCAGGATTTTCTTCCCGAGCGCGTCGACCGATTCGATCGCCCAGGTCGTGTCTCCCTTGAGATCCGCCGCCGCATCGTCGGCCGCAGCGTCGACCACCAGCACCGCGCTGTCGCGATGCGTGACCTCCTCCGAGGAGCCCGACTCGACATATCCGGGACCTAAGCGCTCGCGCTTGAAGACGACCTTGATCTCGCGCGGCACGTAGGTAACCTCGGCGACGTACGCGCGGTCCGTTTCGCACAAGGCGTCCAGCTTCGCCTGAACCGTGACCCCGTCCTTGCGTTTAAGCGTGACGACCCCGTTTTCCTCTTTAACGAACGAGGCCTCGATGGCGCTGCCCCCTGTCTTGCTCGTCCACGCGCGCACCTCGTTGTCCGCGCCGGCCACGCAGGCCAACAGCAGCCCCACTGCACAAATCATACGGGTCATGATCGCTCTCCGGTTATGTTTGGGGTCAGTGTAGCAGATTGCGTTTTCAGCAACCAAGCCTTTTCCCGGCCCCGTCAGAACGAGAGCAGCATCTGCCAGAT
>MWEJ01000502.1 GCA_002071025.1 Verrucomicrobia bacterium ADurb.Bin070
GGCCGAGATCGCGGTGCAGGCGTCGCTGACCGGCCACTTGGTCTTCAGCACGCTGCACACCAACGACGCGGCCGGTGCGGTGACGCGTCTGGTGGATATGAACGTCGCGCCATACCTGATCGCCTCGACGCTGCAGGCGGTGCTGGCGCAACGGTTGGTGCGCACGATCTGCCTGAACTGCAAAGAGGCGTACGTGGCGGATGACGAGACGTTGGAGCGCCTGAACCTGAAGCGGGCAGATGTCGGCGACCGCTCGTTTTACTACGGGCGCGGCTGTTCCAAGTGCAACGGCACCGGCTATAAAGGCAGAAAAGGCGTGTTTGAGTATCTGCGCGTGAGCGATCCGATCCGCGACCTCATCAACGAGCGCCGGCCGACCCTGTTCATCCGCGAACGGGCGCGTGAGCTGGGCATGCGGACCATGCGCGAGGACGCCATCCGCAACGTGCTGGACGGCTACACGACGGTCGATGAGATTTTGCGATACACGTAAGCGTGCGAGGAGAGACGGCGTGGAAAATGTGGTGATTATCGGAAGCGGGCCGGCTGGCCTGACGGCGGCGATTTACGCGGCCCGGGCCAATCTGAGCCCGGTCGTGATCGAGGGCATGCAGCCGGGCGGCCAGCTCACGCAGACTTCGGACGTGGAGAACTTCCCCGGATTCGAGCGCCCGATTACCGGCACGGATCTCGTGACCACCATGCGTAACCAAGCCGAGCGCTTCGGCGTGCGCTATATGATGGACGAAGTCACGGGGTGTGACCTCTCTGGCGAGAACAAGCGGCTTTCGCTGATGGTCGCAGGCACTCTGGAGGCCCGCACCGTGATCGTCGCGACCGGTGCCAGCGCCCGCTATCTGGGGCTTGAGTCGGAACAGAAACTGATGGGCAAGGGTGTCTCGGCCTGCGCCACATGCGACGGCGCGTTTTTCAAGGGACGCCGCGTGGCGGTCGTCGGCGGCGGCGACACGGCGATGGAGGACGCCCTTTATCTGTCGCGCATGGCGTCGCACGTGACGATCATCCACCGCCGCGATGCGTTCCGCGCGTCCAAGATCATGGCAGACCGCGTGCTCGCCGCGCCCATGATCGACGTGCGCTGGGATTCGGTGGTGGAAGAGGTGCTTGACGTCACGCGCGGTGAGGTCACCGGTCTGCGCCTGCGCAACCTCAAGACCCAGGCGCTCGACGACCTGCCTGTCGAGGGCGTGTTCATGGCAATCGGGCACGTGCCCAACACGGCGGCCTTCGACGGCCAATTGGAACGGGACGGCGAGGGGTACATCATCACGGACTGCACGCGCACGTCAGTGCCCGGTGTGTTCGCTGCGGGCGATGTCCAGGACCGTCATTACAAACAGGCGGTCACGGCGGCGGGGTCGGGCTGCATGGCGGCGCTGGAGGCCGAGCGGTTCCTGACCGCGCATGGATAAGTATGTCTGATTTTTTTGACAGAGAGTACACGGCACGGGAAGCGTATGGACGCCTCTATCAGTATGCCCGTAAATACCGCGGACGCCTGTTGGCCGGCCTGCTGGCCGGCTCCATCACGGCCGGTTCGTGGGTGCCGATCTTTCAGGTCATTCAGCCGATCCTGAAGCAGGTGCAGCGGGCCGACGAGCAGAGCCACGGGATTGTGTCCACTGCCCCGCAGGCCCCTGCCGCAGACCATGCTTCGCCGCACGTCACGCTCAACGAAGGCCTGAAGGAGCTGGTCAAGCAGGACGCCGCCGCAGCGCCCGCCGGCAAACGCGAAGTCGCTCTGCCCTCCTGGTTCGGCAAGGCGGAGGCCTATGCCAACCGCTTGGGTATTACCTTCCGCGACGCGCAGGGCAACATGACCGGCCAACTGCTGCTGCTGACGCTCTTCGTGGTGCCGCTGGTGATGCTGCTGAAGATGGTCGCGATGTACATGAACCACTATTTTCTGCGCTGGACCGGTGCCAAGGTGGTGCAGGATTTCCGCGTGGCCATGTTCCGCCACCTGCAATCCCAGGGGCTTCACTTTTTCGGGCGGACCGACGTCGGGCAGTTGATGAGCCGCTGCACCAGCGACCCTCAGCAGGTGGACCATGTGATCTCGCACACGTTGGCGGACCTCTGCCGCGCGCCGTTTGAAATTATTGTGTCGGTCGGGTATGTGATCTATTTCGCCATCAAGAATAACATGCTGGAAACCCTGGTGTTGGTGCTGTTCGGCTTTCCGCTGATCTTGCTGCCGATGGCGCTCTTGGGCTCGCTGGTGCGCCGCTGGTCGCGCAAGGCCTTGCACCGCATCTCGTTCATCTCATCGAAGATCCATGAGAATCTGACCTGCATCCGCGTGGTGAAGGCTTACCACACCGAAGACTACGAGATCGATAAGTACCGGCAGGTCAACCAATACTATGTGAAGAGCGTGCTGCGCGCGCTGCGGATTGAGCTGCTGATCACGCCGGCGGTGGAGTGCGTGGGCATCTTTCTGATCTTCATGTTTGTGATCTACTGTTTCTTCCGCAAGATCGCGATTCATGAGATC
>MWEJ01000503.1 GCA_002071025.1 Verrucomicrobia bacterium ADurb.Bin070
CGGCGCAACTGATGGGACAATTCCGCGCGCACCTCCTCCAGAAACGCGCGGTCAGAGGGATACAGCGCGCACGAAAACATGAAGTCGTGCCAGACCATCAAGCCCAGCTCGTCGCAAAGCTCGTAAAAGGCGTCATTCTCGAATTGGCCGCCGCCCCACAGACGGATCATGTTCATGTTCGCGTCGCGCGCCGACGTCAACAGGTCGCGGTAGCGCTCAGGTGTCTGACGCTCCGGCAGACCGTCACAGGGGATCCAGTTCGCCCCCTTGCAGAAGAGATTCTCCCCGTTTACTCGGAACGTCATACTCATGCCGGGACGTGCAGACGTGTCGCCGGGATCAGGCTGGTTGACCACCTCGATTGTCCGCAACCCCAACCGCCGCGTGAAGGTGTCCGCGCCGACCGTCACCGTGAGGTCATAGAGATGCTGTCCGCCCGCGCCGCTCGGCCACCACAGCTTCGGCCGCTCGACCATCACCGTCGCCGCGAGGCGATTCATGCCCGGCTTCAGCGTCACCGGTCGAGCCACGCGTGCCTCGCCGAGCGCGACCGTCAGGGTGCTGTCGCCGCCTTCGGGCGACACCACCTCTGCCGTGACCGTCACTTCGCAGACGCCGGGACGATGGGCCTGATCGCAATAGACATAATCGATGCGCGCCAGATCGCTGCCCAACAGCTTCACGGGACCCGCGAACCCGGTAGCCATCAGCGCGATGCCCCAGTCCCATCCGCCGTGGCAGGCGGGCTTGCGGATCAGGTTGATGTGCGGCACCCGTCCGTTGTCCACCATCGGGATTGGATAGCTGAGCGCGTCGCCGCGCTCCTCCGTGATCTGCTCCGCGCTGTGAAACAGCGCGGTGATCGTGTTGCGTCCCGGCCGCAGCAGTGATTTGACCTCGAAATCATATCGGCGGAAACGGTTTCCGGTCTCGCCGATCTTCCGACCGTTGATCGCGAGTTCGCAGAAGGTATCCACATGCTCCAGACGCAAGATTACCGAACGCTGTGCCAGCAATGCGGCCGGCACGTCGAACGACCGTTCCGCCAGCCACGCCTTCTGCCCCACCCACTGCACGTCCGCTTCATTGGCACCAAAATACGGATCAGGGATGCAGCCCGCAGCCAGCAGGGCGCTGTGCACGTCACCGGGTACATTCAGCGGCACGGCAGGCTGCGCACTGTCGGTCTGCCGCACCGACCAGATGCCCGCGAGATCAACGGTCTCGTTCGCACAAGCGGCCTGAACCGCCAGCACCACGCACCCCCATGCCAAACGACCGACACTCCGACTCGTCCTCATTCGTACCCCTTTCATTACTGCCCGCCTGGCATCCAATAAGGTCAAGTCGCCAGACTGCGAGCCATTAGGGTAGAAGATGTCCGGCCTCGCCGTCAAACGAAAGTCCGGGCCAGCCCCGCTCGTCCGTACCGAACAACCCGTTCATGTCTTCCGGCAGCGGCGCGCGGACATCCATCCGGGCGCCGCTGCCGGGATGGCACAAGCGCAGGCACGTGGCATGCAGCGCCTGCCGCGGCAACCGCAACCGTGCATGGTCATCCGCCGTAAGCGCATCCGCACAAAAACGCAGAAAGAGCGTCTCGTCCACGCCGTACACCTTGTCGCCGACCACCGGATACCCCAGCGAGCACAGGGTCGCCCGGATCTGGTGCAAGCGCCCTGTGCGCGGAAATGCGGCAACCGCGCTGAATCCCGCACCGCGCGCCACACGTTCGAGCACGGTCTCCGCCCACTCAGCCCCCAGCTCAGGTTGTGAAGGCGCTGTTGTTGACGGCAGGAACCGACGTTTCTTGCGGATGACCGAACCGTGATCCGGACACAGCCAGCCCGATGCCTCCAGCCGGTCAGGGAAAAATCCTTCCACAAAAACCACATAGCTCTTATCCACTTGCCGGCCATAAAACTGCCGCCAGAGGCCGGCGGCGGCGTCCCGTGTCTTCGCGACCAGCACGAGCCCGGATGTTTCACGGTCCAGCCGGTTGACAAACACCGGACGGTCGAGCCCGTATCGCGTCTTCAGCAACGCCCAGAGCGTGTGGTTAAAGTAGCGTCCTCCGGGATGACACGGCAGGTTGCCGGATTTATTGACGACCATCAGGCACGCGTCATCCGAAATCACGCTGAAGGCGTCATCCACCGGAGGCTCGGGAATGCCCGACGCGTCAAACCGGAGCTGATCGCCTGCCGAAATCCGCCGCTCCGCATCCAAGGAGGCTCCGTTCAGCGTCACACGTCCCTCCAGGATCAATCGACGCCACCCCGCTGCATCGTGGTAACTGAATCGAGCGGCCAGAAAGGTCCACACCGCCTGGCCGGCGTCTGCATCCCGGACGGTTACATGCATGTCGCGAGTCATGATATCCCTTTGGCGTTGAACCCGGCACTCCGCCTTGTTATAGTGTGCGTCTCACTTTGGGGCCCATAGCTCAGTCGGTCAGAGCGGAGGACTCATAATCCTTTGGTCGCAGGTTCGAGCCCTGCTGGGCCCA
>MWEJ01000504.1 GCA_002071025.1 Verrucomicrobia bacterium ADurb.Bin070
CAGCAGCGTCCCGCTGTAAAGGATCGTCACCGTGACGATGCCGTCCGCCGCCTCCACCACGGTGGCGACTTTCTTTTCAGGCGGCAGGCCGGTGCCGACCGCCTTCCAGCCGTTGAAAGAACCGGCGGACGCACCGTAGGTCGCCGCGGTGAACGTGAACGGCACGGGAATCGGCGCCTGTTCCGTGCGGCCGAGATCGAAGAAGCCGGGGCCTTCCGCCGTCAGCGTGCCGGAGACGGTCACGCTGTCGCACGTGACCTGGCCGAGCGCGTTGGTGGTCCACGGGCAGGCCAGCGTCGCGCCGGCGGTCAGCGCGAGGTTCTGCACCGTGATCGTTGCGCCGGCCGGCGCGCCGTTGGTGCCCGGATCCAGCGTGCCGGTCACGGCGACCGTGCCGTTGGTGAGCAAGCCATCGCCGATAAGATCGCCGACCGTGCAACGCTCACCCAGCGCGTCGAACGCCGCCCCCGCCGCGACCGCAAGATCATTGGTGCCGCCCAGCCGCGCGCGCAGCAGGCCGGCGCGGACTTCGACCGGTCCGTTGAAGCTGTTGGCCATGCCGGTCAGGCTCAGTGTATGGGTCCCGGCTTTGACAAGTCCGCCGTCGGGCGTGGTCCCCAGCACAGGATCATGCAGCAGGTTCTGCGTAATGTTGAAGCCGTCGGCCCGCGCGGTATCGACCCACGCGCCGTTTGTTGAGACATAGGCGGCGGTCAAACCGCTCATCGTCTGGTTCGAGGTGTTGGGCTGGAAGACGCCGCCGTTGAACCAGAATGCCTTGTGCGTTCCGGAGAGGCCGATGATGGCGCGCGCGCCGACGCAGCCGCCGTCGAGATGGAACTCCGCCTCGCTGTTCAGGCCGTAACCGACTTCAAGGTTGCCGTTGATCTCGAGCACGCCGTCGCCCCAGAGCCGGACTGTTCCGTTGCCGCCCGTGCCGCCGGTGCTCCAGCCGCCGATGCGCAGCGTGCTGCCCGTGCGCCAGATGGTGACTGTGCCGCCGCTGATCAGCAGGGTGGCTTGAGCACCCGGGCTCTCGCCGACGCTCAGATAACTGCCGCCGACCTGGACCAGCCCGCCGCTGACATCGACCACCGGGCGCGCGTTGTAACCGGAAAGACCCGCGCCGTTGTTGCCCATCGCCAGAGTCGGGAAATCGCAGCTCCCGCCCGTGACCGTCAAGCGGGACGAAACGCCTGTCGGGCCGGCGGTCACCAGAGTCCCGTTGTTGCGCCCGATCGACACCGTGTTTGCGCTCCGGAGCACGCCGTCCGTGACGACGAGTTCGCCCGGCGTCTCAAGTCCTGCTTCCGTGGTGGTGCGCAGGCCGATATCAATGCGGTTGACCACGTTGGTCTGAGCGGGCGCACCGAGAACCACCCGCCCCTGCGTGACGGTGAAACCGGTCACGCCGGTCGTGGGCGCATCGCCGTAAGGTCCGATGTTCTGAACGCCGGCCGGCGAATTGACGTCGTGGGTGTGCAGCGTGTTCAGTCCCGGGTAGGTATAGCTTACGGTGCCGGGGCCGGTCTTGAGAAAGCCGCCGGACTCGGAACGGATCGGTCCGCCGAATACGGCCTCGTCATCCACGCGCAGCACCGCCGCATGGGTGGAGGAGCCGGTGCGCACCGTATAGCCGCGGTCGGTGACCGACGGTCCGGTGATGTGCAGCGTGCCTTTGCCGAGCACCAGATTCGCGGGGGCCGCCGGAGAAGCGCCGACCGGGCTGGCCGCTCCGCCTGCCGCAAGCGTAGCGACACGCAACGTGCCGGCATGGACCTCGGTGGGACCCGCATACGTGTTGGCAGCCGTCGGCACCAGGATGCTCGAACCGTCCTTCTCCACGCCGCCGATACCGGAGACCGCGCCGTCCAGCGTGACGGTCACGCCGGTGTCGGGCGCGACCGACAGGGTGCGCTGCAGCGTGACCGGCGCGGCGATCGTCATGGGCGCCGCCATGCTGACGGCCGGCAGATTCAAATCGAGCGCCTGCACCGCAGGCGCGGCATGAAAAGCGAGCGCGCCGGTGCCCGAGGCCGCGAGCATCGCCGCCGCGCCGTTCACCGCACCGAGCGACAGGCCGGTCCCCGGATTCAGCGTCACCGTGAGGTCGGAGGCGAGGGTCAGCGGCGCGCTGACGGCGTGGCTGCCGGATTCGACCGCGATCAGCGCGGCCGACGACCCGTTGTCGAGCGTGAGCCCCATGCCGCCGAGGGTGTAAGCGAAGGGACTGTTCACATAGATTGCGCCCGCGCTCTGGCCGGCGGCGGCGACCGTCACCGGTGCGCTGATGGCGTCATCGAAACGCGCCGCGCTGCCGGACGTTCCGGGCTGCGGGACGGTCCAGTTGGAACCGGTGGCCCAGTCGCCGCCGGCGTCCACATTCCAGACGGAGGCGCCGGCACTGTCGGAACCGATCGTGACGGTGACGCTGCCGTCCGCCGCCGCGAACGCATAACTCTTGCCGAAAACCGGATTGGCACAGGCGAGCCCGCTGACATCCGGCG
>MWEJ01000505.1 GCA_002071025.1 Verrucomicrobia bacterium ADurb.Bin070
ACAAAACTGTCGCCGGCGACGACCTCGACCGTCTGTGTGGCGCTGGCGCTGTGTGTCGCATTGGTCACCGTCACCACCACCTGATACACGCCGCATGCGGCAAAGGCATGACTCACCGGATTCACGTTTTGGGCAATCTGGCCGTCCCCGAAGTCCCAGAACATCTCACCGGCTTTCCCCTCTGTCTCGGCACGGAACTGCGGCGCATATGAAACGCCAAACGTCGTATGATCCGCAATCACCTGAATCTGCAACGGACCCTCGAGCGCGGTTTCGTGCCGCTCGTCCGCGCCGATGTCTACGCTCGCGCCTGCCACGCGCGCTTCGCGATCCATGTCCAATCCCTCGGTCCCGGCATGCCAGGGCCGGCTCTGCCCCGCGTTCAGGCAGGGTGAACCGGGCAGCAGATGCGGATCTCGGAACCCCGTCAATCGCGGCGGCTCGAGCACCGGCACCCAGGTCACCCAGGCTTCTTCCGGCGTTGTACAGCACGACCAACTTTCGGTGGCATCATATTCGGGGCCTGACGCGGCTCGGTTATGATAGATAATGCTGGAATACGCTTTGCCTTGGCTGCATCCGCCGCCTGACGCAGCCTCATTGTCCACCACCGTACAGGACTCCAGTGCCGCGTAATAAGCGCCGCCGCCCGCGCCGCCCGCCACGTTGCCGCTCAGCACACAACTGTAAAGTGCGCCGAAGTACGTGCCGCCGCCGACGTTTGTGCCCCGGTTGCCGAAGAGGCGGCAGCGATAGACCGGCGGCACTGGCGTGGTGAAAGCAGCCATGGCATAAGCGCCGCCGTATTTGGCAGCGTTGTTGGTGAACAGCGAGTCGTGCACGCCGGCATAATAGACGCCGCCGCCGTACTCGCCGCAACGGTTGTTGATGATCGTACAGCCGCGCAAAACATGGTTGGTCGCGCCGCCATAGTAGCCGCCGCCGCTGCCGGCAGGTCCGGCCTGATTGCCGTCCAGCACGGAATCCATCACATACCCCTGATAAATGCCGCCGGCCGATTGGCTGGCCTCATTGCCGCGTACGATGCAGTTGCTGATGACCGTCGCCAGATTGATGCCGCCGGCCCAACCGCTCAACACTCGGTTGCTGAGCACGCTCGTATCGAAAATCCGGCCACGATGAACGCCGCCCGCGCGTGTTGCCGACTGGCAGTCGCGGATCACGCAGTTGCTGATCACGGCCGTGTCGTCCGCGCAATAAACGCCGCCGGCAAAATAGTCTGCGAGGCTCAAACTGGTGCTCCAGCGGGTGCGTCCGTCACGGACGGTGAACCCGCGCAAGGATGCACCCGCCGCCAACCGCACACCGCGCACCGCGCCGTCGCCCAGGCCGTTGGTCACCGGCGCGCCCGAGGCGGCCCCCACGATGAAGGTCACATCCGGTCCGTCAACCGCGATCACCGTCACGCCATTGGTGACCATCAATCGGTTGGTCAAAGATTCCGAACCGAACGCGCGACCGCCCGTGTCATACACCCCGGCCGCCACCAGCACCCGTCCACTCGCCATCACCGTGTCTGCCGCGTCTTGCAGGTTAGTCGCCGCATCCGCCCACGAACGGAACGGCGGCGTGTGCGAGCCGGCTGACGAAACATAGCGCGTGTCCGGCGCGACGTTCAATGCAAGCGTCGCCTCCGCCGTATGCGTGGCATTGCTCACCGTCAGACGCACGACATAATCGCCCTCGCTCCAGACGTGGGTCACCTGCGGCAGGCCCGATGTGGCGGTGTTGTCACCGAAGTCCCAGTTCACGTTTGTCGGCTTGCCTGTGATCGTCGCTGTGAACGTATAGGGCGCCCCCGGGAAATAGGGCCACGCCGGACCTTCGATCGCCACCGACAACGGACCGGTCAGATTCTCAACAAAGAGCTGATCGGCGCCCATGTCCACACTGCCCGTGCCGGCGCGCGGCTCACCCTCCACGTCCAGCGCCTGCGCCATCCATTCCTCATAGAGGCCCGCGCCCGCGCAGGGCGACCCCGGCAACAGCCGTCCGTTGGAGAAATCGGCGATCATCGGCGCGGCGTCCATATTGCCCTCGCCGGCCGGCAGCGGCAGCGAGCAGGTGTAGGTCACCGCCCCCTGGTAAAGGTTGGTGCCGAGTCCTCCGGAAGCGTTGTGGTAAACGATGCAGTTGCGCACCGGATACGATGTGCCGTTGCCGTAGAAACCGCCACCGCCCTGCGTCGTGCCGGTCACGGTCGCGGTATTGGCCACAACCGTACAGTTATACATGCCCTTGGCCGCAGTCGAACCGTACACGCCGCCGCCCTGGCGCGAGGTGTTGCCGGAGATCAGGCAGGAGGTGAGCACGGCATCATAGACGCCGCCGCCCACGCCGTATGAAGGGGCCCCTGAGCGGTTCCCGAGCACGCGGCAACGGTCCAGCACGCCGTAATACGCACCGCCGCCCTGATTATCTGCGATGTTTGAAAGGATGTCGCAGCCGGTCAATGTGCACTC
>MWEJ01000506.1 GCA_002071025.1 Verrucomicrobia bacterium ADurb.Bin070
GTGACCTGGAAAGACATCATCACCGTGTATGTTGCGCCCGGTTTGATGTCGCCCATCCGCCATGTCGGCACCTGGAACGCGCCGCGCGCCGGATATTGCGGATCGTCCGGCGTCCAGCAATACCAGGCCAGCTCATTTTCGTTGAGCGCCTCGATGACATACGCGCCGCCCGAAAGCGGATCGGGATAGTACGGCGGAACGCCTGACGGCAGCAGCCCCAGGTTCGCGACCGCGAACTCGGCCGAGAGGCGCACGTTCCGCATCGTCCCGGCGTACGAGGAGGGTTGCGGGCCTTGCAACTCCGAGTGGCTGTTGGAGGCGACATTCACCGGAAACGGCGAAGGCAGGGTGTTCAGCACCGTGGCCTGCACCGAAAAGGCGACGATGTTCGAGGCTGGGGTGCCGTCAAACGTGATCGACACCACCATGCCTTGGATGGAATGTGTCACGTCGTCATCATGGTATTCCCATTCTAGGGCATGATTCTTCCCGGTTCCGGGGTCGTTGAACCACTGACCCTGGAGCGCCAGCGAATCCCATGTCGGACCGCATGGCCGCTGAATCAGAAACGTGCTTGAGCGGATGGGCCGCGCGGGCCCTGCCAGCCCGATGCCGGCCGCCGCAAGCAAGAGACACATCGACAAAAGAAGAGACTTCATGGCCGTCTCCTTTTTGATGGTGTTGAGGGTGTAACGTTGAGGGTGCGGCGCATCGGCCGCTGTTTATAACCGGCAACCGGGCTCTGGCGCGGTCGCCTGATGAGGGTACGTGTCTTCACTCCTGTCCGGTCATAGACCGAAGACTTGTTCTTCTTGTCGATAGTTTCGACCCGTTCTCGGGGCTTCGTCAACACAATTCGCATCTTTTTCCGCACGCGGCGTGATTGCTGACAGCCGCCGCCGGTTTGTGCTATGGTGTCGTTCTCTGACGAGGTGACTGTGGCAGAAGCATTAGGAAACAACGTTTACGCGCATATCACGAAGAAGCTGGTGACCGGCGAACTGGTCGCGGGGCAGAAGCTCTCCGAGCAAACCCTCGCGGCCGAGTGCGGCACCAGCCGCACGCCCGTGCGCGAGGCGATCCGCCGCCTGACTCAGGAGGGGGTGCTCTACCAGATCCCGTCGACCGGCACCTTCGTGGCCCGGCTCGACCGCCGCCACCTGCTGGACGCGTATGAGATGCGCATGGTGATCGAGTGTCACGCCATCCGGCAGGCGGTGCGGCTGCTGACCAAGGAGACGCGCCAGGAGCTGCGCCGGCTGTGCGACGACATGCACGCCATCGTCGTGGCGCTGCGCCGGAAAAAGGGGACGCTGCTTGAGGACAAGGCGCTCGTGACCTTCCTGAAGGACGACCTGACCTTCCACCTGCTGATCCTGCAGGCGGCCGGCAACCGGCTCGCGATCCAGATCGTGACCAGTGCCTATCAGCGCAACCAGTTCTTCGGGCACCACAGCCACCGCCGTGACCTGCAGCACCTCGCTTGGGTATGGCGCCACCACGCCAAGATCGAGCGCGCCCTGCGCCAGGGTGATGCAGAGAAGGCCGAACGCTGGCTGCGCGCCCACATCGCCCGCAGCCAGGCGGACGCCCTCGCCGCCTTCGACCGCGCGGCCGCCAGCGCGGCCGACAGCGGCCGCGATCCGGTGGACGACGCCCTCGCCCGCCTGACCAGCCGCTTCGCCTGATCATTAACCGCCTGATTTTTTCTCGGCCCCCCCCCCTTGACAGCCGGACGGTTTTTTAGTTTCATGCCGGTATACAGGTGACGGCTATCCGGTGTCCAATACAGAGAAGGCGGTAACAGGAGAAGACGATGACGAACACATTCGGCGGCTTTCCGGGGCGGTTCTGCGGTTCATCCTTATGTCGGCGCGTGACGCCCGGCGTTCGAAGGGTCCTGTTCGGCACGTTTTGCCTCTCGGCGGCGTGCACGGTGACGGCCGCGAATGTCCTTTCGTTTGACCGGCTTTCCGACAACCATGTCTCCACCACCGGTCGTGTCAGCGCCCTCGGCTTTACCATTGAGACCTGGGTGCGCCAGACGGCCGCAGACACCGAGAATCAGATTTACGCGCAAGATAACGGCGGCACCGGACGCATCTTTTTCTCGATCTGGGGCGGCCGACCGACCCTCCAGGTGTCCGGCACCCGGCAGTACGCCGGCACCAACCTGACCCTGAACGCGTGGCACCATTTCGCCGCGACGCGGGACACCGCCGGCTACGTGCGCATGTATCTGGACGGCCAGCTTGTTCATGGTCCGGCCTACTACAACAAAGACCTGCCTGCGACGAGCGCCAACACGCTGACCTCCATCGGCCTGCTCCTGCGCGCCAAGAACGGGTTCCGCGGCGACCTCGCGGAACTGCGGCTCTGGAACATCGACCGCACCCAGTTGGAGATCCAGACCGACATGAACCGCCGGCTGTCCGGCTCCGAAATCGGGCTCGTCCACTGCTGGCCGCTCGATGAGGG
>MWEJ01000507.1 GCA_002071025.1 Verrucomicrobia bacterium ADurb.Bin070
CGTGCCGACCGTCTCGCTGTAGCCGTCCAGGGCAAGCGTCCCGCCGTTTAGCCGCAGCGCGCTGGCGTCCGCGATGCGCTCGGCCGCGCCGAGGCGCAGACGTCCCGCCGCCACCGCCGTCGCACCTGCGTACGTGTTGACCGCATCGAAGCGCACGGCGCCGCCGCCCGTGACCGTCACGCCGCCGGGACCCGCAATGCCGCCCGTCACGAAGAGCGCGTTGGTGCCGGCCGTCGACGAGAGCAGGTGCAGCGTGTTGCTGACCGTCACCGCGCCGCTCAGCGTGATGTTGACGTTGGACAGACTGCCGAAAACCGAGGTGTCGCTCTCGGTCCAGGTGGCGAGGCCGCGCGCGAAGGTGAAGGAACTGTCAGGCGCGCCGTCAAACAGCAGCGACGGCGTGTCGCCGGCCTGCGTGCCTTCGTCGCCGATAACCACCGCGTTTGTGCAGGCACCGAGCACGCCGTTGCCGCTGGCGGGCACGCTGAAGCCGATCAGCAGGCGCCCCGCGCGTACGATGGTGGTCTCGCGGTACGACGACCCGCTGCCCGCGAATTTCACCGTGCCGGCCCCCTCTTTACGGATGCGCGAGATGGCGGTCGAAGGATAGATGCTCATGTTGCCCGCCACCAGCAGATCCAGATCGGCCGCGCCGTCGTTGACGTCGATGATCTTCGTGTTCCACGTGCCCTCGGTCGACGGCCCCTGCAGCGACCCGACCTGCGTGGTGGCCGTGAGGTTCGTGCCGATGTAGCGGATCGTCTGCTCGTCGCCTGCGGCTGCACGGCTCAACGCCACGCCAATCGTCATGTTCACGCCGTCGCCCAGCGTCAGCGCAGGCCCCTGCGACGCGGGCCGGATGGCGTTCAGTTGGGCGGGGTCGCCGCTGACATTGCGGTAGGTGCCTTCATTGATCACGAAACCGGCAACCATGCCGATGAAATTATCCGCCCCGCCGTTGATGATGCCGTCGTTGCCGAAAACCAGCGTGCCCGGTCCGTTCTTGACGATCAGCGAATCGTCCGTGCGCCCGGCACACGACCGCACGCGCTCAATCGTCAGCGACGCCGCCGGATCGGCCACGTCGAAGACCGCCGTGTTGCCTGCGCCGAAGGTAAAGCAGCGGTCGATCGAGACCGACGGACCGGTGTAGCGCAGTGCGCCACCGTCAAACACGAGGTTGGCGGCGCTGTTGGAGGCCGCGCCGATGGAAGAGGGCGTGTCGCCATCGGTGAGCACGCTGGCCTCCAGCACGCCGCCCGCCAGGATCGTGGCGCCGGTGTAGGTGTTGGCACCGGTGAGGGCCAGCACGCCCTCGCCGAGTTTATGGAGGTGCAGCGCCTGGCCACCGGACGGATTGCCGATCACGCCGCTGATCTCATACCGGCCGTCCGGCGCGTTGTCGACATTCAGGCCGATGCGACTGCCCGGCCTGAACCCGAAGGTGGCGTCGGTGAGCGCGGCGATCGCCGTGACGTCCGCCGCTTCGAATTCACCCGCTCCGCCCAGGCAAAGCGCCAGCGTGGCCCCGCTGTTGACCGTGAAATCTTCGGCCGCGAGCGGCGCGCCGCTGTACAGCGCCGCTTTTTTCTGGATCTGGAGCACGCCCGCCTGCACGGCGGTGTGGCCCGCGTAATCGTTCGCGCCCGCGAGCGTGAGCACACCCGCGCCCTGCTTGGTCAGACCGCCTGTGCCGGTGACCGGATTCGCGAGCGTAAGCGCGGCGGACGCGCCGACATCGAAGCCGCCGCCCGCGGCACCCAGCGTCACGCCGCGGTTGGGGTCGTCCAGCGTCCAGCTTGCGGTGGTCGCCAGTGCGCCGCCGTCCAACAGCAGGCGGTCCGCCGTGAACAGCGCCGCGTCCGCGCCGAGCGACCTTTCGTCGGCGGCCCTCAGTGCACCGCCCGTGACCACGACCTGGGCGTCCTGCGTGTTGTTCGTGCCGCTCAGAGAGAGCGTGCCCGCCCCGGCCTTCACCAGCCGCAGTTCGCCGGTCAGGCGTCCGTCATACGTGGTGCCGACACTCTGGTTGACCGTCAGCGTGGCCGGTGCCGTCGTTGTGACGATGCGGCTGCCGGTATTGGTGATGACACCGCTGTAGAGCTGGCCCACGGTCTGATCGTAGCCGTTGAGGTTGAACGTGCCCGATTGGGAATAACTCACGCCGACTTTGAGTTCGGAGTCCGGCGGCAGCGCACCGGCCACACCGGCGCGGGTCTCGCCGCCAGCGGCCTCCAACTGACGCCACACATTGTTACTGACCGCGATGAGCTTCAGTCCGCCGCTATGCGAATTGACCACGGCCGAGGTTGTCAGAACCACCGGATTGCTGATGATCGTGATCGTTCCGGAATCCGCCGCGAGCACGAGCCCCTTGCCGGTGATGCCCCCGCGGATCTCGATGTTGCTGCCGTTCCGCGTGTTGATGCGCGTATTGCCGTCCGGGATCGCGATCGGCCCGCTCCACACATT
>MWEJ01000508.1 GCA_002071025.1 Verrucomicrobia bacterium ADurb.Bin070
GCGTTGCGGCTGAGCAGATTGAGGCGCGATTCGCCGGGCTGCTGTTTGGCACCGGCGGTAATGACGATCACCGCAGCATCGGCATAGTCGTCAGCGGTGCCGGCGTGAATGTTCACAGGCGACAGGAACGGCAGCCCGTGCGCGAGATCGAGCGCCTGCCCCCGGGCTAGGGCATCGTTCTTGTCAACCAGCGCGATCTCTTCGGTCAGCCCCGCTTGCGCCAGGGCGTAGGCGAACGACGCTCCGACATCGCCCGCCCCCACGATCACGACTTTTCTTTTTGTCACGTTCATGTTCCCTCCATGCGGCGGGTACGCCGCCCGACACCGCTTAATGTAGTATTAACGTACCGCAATAGTTTAAAAGGCGCAAGAGGGTATGTTGACGCGGGATGACATTCGGGAGCATGGCAGTTTTGTTGGAGCACCTTCTCGTAAAACTTAATCCAAAAGGCTCGTGCAAAACAGCCCATGACAGCCCATGACGTTCTTTCTTTTGGTGACGGGACGTTGACGGCGAAAAAAAATGGAACTATATTGTGACTCCTAAGGAGCATGAGAAAATGAAAAGAATGATGATCTCTGCAAGTATGGTATTGGCGGCCCTTGTCGTGACCGCGCAGGAATCCGGAAAGACGTGGACGCCGGTCCGCTGCGAGATCGGCGACGTGCGGCTCAAGGGCCCTCTCGGCGAGCGGCTCGATGCGATGATCGAACGCCATGTGATCGGAACGGATGTCGACTACATCACCGCGCCGTTTCAGGAAAAGACGGAAACCAAGGGCTGGTGGCAGACGGAGTTCTGGGGCAAATACATGCACTCGGCCATGCCGTATCTGCAGTACACCGGCTCCGCGAAATTGAAGACCGCTGTCGACCGGGGCATCGCACGCATGCTCGCTTCGCAGGAAAAGAACGGATACATCGGCAACTACCCGGACGCGCTGCGCTGCGGCGAGGGGTGGGATGTCTGGGGCATGAAGTACACGATGATGGGCTTGATGCACTACTACGATGCGACGAAGTCTCCGGAGGTCCTGGAGGGGTGCAAGCGGCTGTGCGATTATGTGATCGCAGAGTTGGGCCCGGACGGTAAGCGCGGCAGGCGCCTGTACCAGACCGGCAACTGGTCCGGCTATGCCAGCTCGTCGATCCTGGAGCCGGTGATGTGGCTCTACCGGCGGACCCAAGACAAGAAATACCTCGATTTCGCGACCTATCTGGTCAAGGACATGACCGAAGCGGAAGACGGCCCGCGGCTGCTCGACCTCGCCTTGAAGGGTATTTCCGTGGCGGACCGCAACGGCTACGGCAACAAGGCCGAGACCCATGGCGGATACGTGATGAAGCACAACCGCTGGAAATCCTACGAGATGATGAGCTGCTATCAGGGCATGCTCGATTACTTTGAGGTGACGGGACGTAAAGAGCTGTTCGACGCGGCGGTCGCGACCGGCAACGACATCATCAAAGAGGAGATTAATCTCGCCGGCGGCTGCGCGTGTTCAGAAGCGTGGTTCCACGGCGCGCGCAAGCAGCACCTGCCTTATCTGCGTCTCCAGGAGACGTGCGTCACAACGACGTGGATGCGCTTTTGCGAGAAGCTGCTCGACTTGACGGGCGACCCGAAGTGGGCGGATGAGATCGAGCGCACCTTCTACAATGCCTATCTCGGCGCGATGAAGGCGGACGGCTCGGAATTCGCCGGCTACACGCCGCTCTCCGGCAACCGCTATCACGGCCAGCATCACTGCTACATGCACACGGACTGCTGCACGGCGAACGGCCCGCGGGGCTTCCTCTGCTTCCTCAAGGGGTTCTTCCGCACGACGGGCGACGCGGCGGTTTTCAACTTCTACGCGTCCGCGCTGGTGAAGGGCGTCATTCCTCAGACCGGCAAGAAGGTCGCCTTCGACATGTACTCGCTCTATCCGCGCTCGAACACCGCCCGGATCGTCAGCCACACCGAAAACGCGGGCGTCGTGCCGCTCAAGTTGCGCATTCCGAAGTGGAGCGAAGCGACGGTTGTGAAAGTGAACGGCCAGGAGCAGAAGGGCGCCGTGCCCGGGGCCTATATCACGGTTGAGCGCGAATGGAAGCTTGGCGACATCGTTGAAATCAGGTTCGACATGCCCGTCGTGGCCCACAAACTCGAGCACAACGTCGCCTTCACGCGCGGCCCGGTCCTGCTGGCCCGCGACAGCCGTTTCGGCGACGGCGATTTTAACGAACCGTTCCGGCGGGGCATCAAGGACGGGCAGCGCATGACGGGGTTCGCCGACGTGCGCACGCCGTCGGGTGACATCTGGATGGCGTTTTCCGCGACGCTTCCGATCGGCTCGCACCATGAGAACCCGGAAGGCGCGCTGCCGAGCACCGTGTTCTTCTGCGATTATGCGTCCGCCGGCAACACCTGGCAGCGCGAGAACTATTACCGCACCTGGTTCCCGGAAGAGTACG
>MWEJ01000509.1 GCA_002071025.1 Verrucomicrobia bacterium ADurb.Bin070
CTGACGCGCCAGCAACAGCGTTATGAAAAAGTGGTCGCGCACATCGAGACATTGTGCATGCGCGACTTTCAACTCCGCCACGCCGGCGTGGCAAGAACGGAGGCGAAATCATGAGCCGCTTCAGAAGTTTCGGCAGCGATGAGGACGAGAGTGCAGGCATTGACATGTCCCCGTTGATCGACTGTGTCTTTATCCTGCTGATCTTTTTCATCGTGACGACCACCTTTGTCGAAGAGACCGGCGTGGAAGTGGACAAACCGCAGGCAGCGTCCTCTGTCAATCTGGAAAAAAACAGCGTTCTGCTGGCGATCACGGCCAAGGGCGAAGTGGTCTATGGCGGGCAGGAGATCGGCGTGGGTGGCGTGCAGACCATCGTGAAACGCATGCTTGAAAAAGAGGCGTTGCCAGTGATCGTACAGGCCGACCAGAGCGTGCCGTCAGGCTTGCTGGTCCGCGTGATTGACGAGGCGAAACTGGGCGGCGCGGCCAAAGTGAGTCTGGCGACGCGCAAGGAGGACGCGGGACAATGAGAATCGGGCGAAACAGATCGCAAGGACATGGCGTGTTGGCCCGTTCCTTTGCGGTTGGGACCGCGATGGTGATCGGCGCGGGACTCACGCTCGCGCTGTTTCTGGTTCTGCCGTTGCTGGAGGACATCGGTCGCCCGCCGGAAAAGTCCGACATCTCCCTGACAACGGTTGATGCCGTCGAACCGCCGCCGCCACCGCCGACCGTGGAAGAACAGAAGCCCGAGCCCCCGCCCGAGGCCCCGCCGTCGCCGGAATTGACGGAGACCGCGCCGCCGCTCGACCTGTCTCAGTTGGAACTGGCGCTGAACCCGGGCGGCGGGGACGGCATCAGCGGCGATTTTGCCGTCAAGCTGAGCGTCGGCACCGCCGCAAGCGCAGGCATGCAGACCAGCGAAGACATTTTCGCACTGTCGGACTTAGACCAAGCCCCCCGCGTCGTCTATCAGCCCGCGCCGAGTTATCCGCCTGACATGAAAAAGAAAAAAATCCAGGGAACCGTCACCCTCCTCTTCATTGTGGACGCCGACGGCCGCGTGAAAGAACCGAAAGTCCAGAAGTCCGATCATCCGTCCTTCGACGCGCCGGCGTTGAACGCGGTCAAACGCTGGCGGTTCGATCCCGGCAAAGTGGGCGGACAGCCCGTTCAGTTCCGCATGCGCGTTCCGATCACCTTCGCGCTTTAATCGCTCAGACAATCAACAGAAAACAGGAGAACCGGATGAAACATCTCGCCACCAGTATCGCGTTCGCTTTCGCATGGACCGTAGCCGCGCAGGCACAAGAATGGATTGAGCAGCCCGTCACCTTTTGGCGCGACCCCACCTTCCAGAAGGCGTTTATGGGGTCGTACGGCATGTGCACTGAGCTTGAACCGCGTGTCACCGTCGTGGAAAAGGAGATCATGGAAAAGGTCGTTGCGTTGATGAGCGCGGAAGGCGGACAGCCCAAGGCAGCGGCGCTTCTGGAAAAATCCTGCAAGCCCGCCGCCAGCGCGGTTTTCGATTTCACGCTCGGAAACCTCCATTTCCAGGAGGACCGCCTGACAAATGCCATCGCCTGCTACACGGCTGCGATTCAGAAACACCCGCCGTTTCAGCGCGCCCACAAGAACCTGGGCCTCATCCGCATCCGGCTCAATGAATTCGCGGCCGCGCTCGAACCGCTGACCCGCAGCATCGAACTGGGCGGCGCGGACGGCACGACTTACGGGCTGCTGGCTTATGCCTATGCCATGACCGACCAGCACCTGTCGGCAGAAAGTGCCTACCGGTTGGCGATGATGCTCCAACCTCAGGTCAATGACTGGAAACTCGGGCTGTGCCGGACTCTCTTCAAACAGCAGAAATTCCATGAAGCCATCGCGCTGTGTGACGAACTGCTGCTGCGTGATCCGGAAAAAACGGATTACCTTCTGCTGCAGGCCAACGCTTGGCTCGGCCTTAAACAACCGGTCAGGGCGGCCGAGATCTATGAGTTGCTCGACCTGACGGGCCGTACTCCTGTGGCCGCATTGCTGACCCTTGGCGACATCTATGTCAACGAGGGGGATTTCGGACAGGCGGCCGACGCTTACGGGCGCGCGCTCGCGCGCGATTCTCAGCCCGACCTCTCCCGGCATCTGCGCAACGCGGAAGTCTTGGTGAGCCGCGCGGCTCACGAGGAGGCGGCCAGACTGCTGACCGTCATCGCCCGGCAGGCGGGCACCGACATGCCGGAAGCCCCTCGCATCCGCATGTTGAAACTGCAAGCGCGCCTGGCGGCGGCCCGCAACGAGGCGGGGCCTGAGCAGGCTCGCATCTTGGAAGAGATCGTGCGGCTTGACCCGTTGGACGGCGATGCGCTGATCCTGCTGGGGCAGCATTACGCGGCCGACAACATGGAAAAAGCGGTTTTCTATTTCGAGCGGGCCGAGGCCCTCGAATCCTT
>MWEJ01000510.1 GCA_002071025.1 Verrucomicrobia bacterium ADurb.Bin070
GCGGCCGGGCTATCCGATCTCCTGGCGCGCAAGGACGACCTCTATCTGGTCAACCGGGTTCTGAATCTGGAGACCGGCAGCCTGGCGGTCGAAGCGGCCCTGAAGATGATCCTGGCGCGCTTCCACCGCATGCAGCCGGACATGCAGCCGCCGCCTTACGAAGGCCGCATCCCGGTGATCCTCGTGATGGGCAATGATGACGGCGGCTTGCAGGCCAACTATCACGGCACCACGGTGTTGACCCAGATGCTGCGCGGCATGTGGCCGGGCCTGCACGCGGCGATGGAAGAGGCTCGGATGTGGAAAGTCGTGCCGATCCGGCCTAATTGTCAGGAGGACGTGGATGCGGCCTTCGCGGCGTACGATTCAGGCGCGTATAAAATCGCGGGATTCTTCCACGAGATCGTGATGATGAATTACGGCGGACGGTTGCTGACGCCAGAGTTTCTGACACACGCGCACCAACGCTGTCAGGCGAGCGATGCGGTCACGGTGGTGGATGAGATCCAGTCCTGCATGTGGGCGCCGCAGCTTTTCATGTTCCGCGAATACGGGCTGACGCCCTCCTGCGTGGCGATCGGCAAAGGCTTCCCCGGCGGCGAGTATCCGGCCTCGCGCATCCTCTTCAGTCCGGCCTTGGACGTGATGCCGCAGTTCGGGGCACTCGTGACAAACGGTCAGGAAGAACTGGCGGCGCTGGCGTATCTGGTGACCATGGAGTGGGCGCAGGCCAACGCAGCGTCAACCGCCGCGCTGGGGCAGCGCTTTGAAACGGCGTTGCGCGCAGTGGCCGCCGACTTCCCGGATGTCATCACGGCGGTGGACGGTTGGCGTCACATGACCACAATGCGGTTTGCGGACCTGAACCGTGCGACCGCATTCACCCGCGCGCTCAATGCCCGCGGCCTGGACATCAGCGCGCAGACCTACAAGGCGGATTGTCCGCCGGTCGTGCTGACCAAGCTGCCGCTGACCGCTGATGCTGCGATGATTGACTTTGTGGTTCACGCCATGAGAGAAGGGCTGGAGAAAAACAAATGCGAATAGGTATCCCCAAAGAGGTCAAGGTCAAGGAAAGCCGTGTTTCATGCACACCTGGCGGTGTCTATGAGTTTGTGCGAGCCGGTCATCAGGTGCTGGTACAGCGCGGCGCGGGGGTCGGCAGCGGATTCGCCGACAAACTTTACGAGGAAGCCGGCGCGACGTTGGTTGAAAGCGCGGCAGAAGCGTGGTCGGCTGAACTGGTGATCAAGGTCAAAGAGCCGATTGCATGCGAATTCGGTTTTTTGCGGCCCGACCTGACGCTTTTCACCTATCTGCATTTGGCCGCGGCGCCTGAACTCACGCACGCGCTTCTGAAGAGCGGCACAACCGGCATCGCCTATGAGACGGTGGAGATCGGACGGCGCCTGCCGCTGCTGGAGCCGATGAGCGAAATCGCGGGGCGCATGGCCGCCATCGTGGGCGCATACTATCTGAGTCGCGCGCAAGGCGGAAAAGGCGTGCTGCTGGGCGGCGTCCCCGGTGTGCTCCCCGGAAACGTGCTGGTGCTGGGGGGCGGCACAGCCGGTGTGAACGCGGGCCGCATGGCGGCTGGGCTGGGATCCAACCTGACGATTCTGGAGGTCGATCTCGAGAAGATGCGTTTTCTGGACATTTCCATGAATCACAGCGCCCGCACCCTGTTCAGCAACGAGCAGAATCTGGTGGATATGTTGCCTTCGGTCGACCTGCTGATCGGCGCGGTGCTGGTGCCCGGCGCCAAGGCGCCTAAGCTTTTGCGACGCGACATGCTCAAAGCGATGAAACCGGGTTCGGTGCTTGTGGACATCGCGATTGATCAAGGCGGATGTGCAGAGACCTCTCACCCTACCACGCATGACGATCCGGTTTACGAGGAAGAGGGCGTTATTCATTACTGCGTGGCCAACATGCCCGGCGCGTATGCGCGGACTGCCACGCAGGCGCTTTCAAACGCGACACTGCCTTATGCATTGAAGCTGGCCAACATGGGCGTAGAGGAGGCGTTACGGCGGCTGCCGGAACTGCGTAAGGGCGTGAACACTTGGCGCGGGCATCTGACCTGCCAGCCTGTGGCCGAGGCACTGTCGCTGCCGTTCAGTGAGGTGGGTGTATGAGGACGGTGCGGTTCGGCATTATCGGCTGCGGGCTGATGGGACGCGAATTCGCCAGCGCGGCGGCGCGCTGGTGCCATCTTGTGCAGCGGGATGTCATACCGGAGATCGTGGCGGTCTGCGACCCCAATCCCGCCTGTACAGGCTGGTTCAAGGAGCGGATCGGTAC
This sequence comes from Verrucomicrobia bacterium ADurb.Bin070, assembly GCA_002071025.1. Lineage (GTDB taxonomy): Bacteria > Verrucomicrobiota > Kiritimatiellia > RFP12 > UBA1067 > DUPH01. The sequence goes on from MWEJ01000510.1 coordinate 2,305, forward strand.
GGTGCGGCAGGTGACGGATGATTACCGCGCGCTGCTTGCCAATCCGGACGTCGAGGCGGTTTACATCGCGGTGCCGCATCACCTGCACGCGGAGATGTACGGCGCGGCGATCACGGCCGGCAAACACCTGATGGGCGAGAA
>MWEJ01000511.1 GCA_002071025.1 Verrucomicrobia bacterium ADurb.Bin070
CAACAGAACAACTTACACGGAGCGCGGCCTAAACAACTTGTTTTTTATTGGCCTTGTCGGCCGGTAAGGCACTAAAAGGGATCGAGGGCTCGCTCGCCGAAAACCACGCCGCGATCCTCGCGACGCTCGGGCGGTCGCGCGTGGGCGTGAAGGCCGAGGCGCTGCTCAGGAAAGCCGCAGCCGACGTGAAGGCGAACGGCGGGAAGCCCGTGCCGCTCGACGCGAAGGGGGCCGACTGCATCGCGGCCGCGCATGCGTTCGCGGCCGAGCCGCCGGGAACGCTGCCGGCACAAACCGCCATGCCCACGTCGGACGGCGAGACGCTGCCGGGACAGGGTGTCGAACGGCTGGCCGACGGCCAAATCAACCCCACCTGCGCGTGGCGCTGGCAGAAGAAGCCGATCACCGTCGAGTTTGATTTCGGCGAGGAACGCGAAATCGGTGGCGTCCGCCTCATGGCCGGACGTTCGTGGGTCAACTGCGGCGTGAAGACGGCCTCGTTCTACGCCGTGCTGTGCTTCGAGGGAGCGGGCGACCTTGTCACGCCCCTGGCTGAACACGTGGAGTTCCGCCCGTCGCACACCTACAAGGAGAATGTCGCCACGTGGAAACCGGTGACTTGCCGCAAAGTCAGGATGGTGATCGAGGACACCTACGATTTTAAGTCGAACTACTACTCGGGGTATACGCAGACGGCAACGCCGCTGCTGCCGAAACTTTTCGACACGCCCCTCTATCCCCTGTTCTCCGGGAAGTCCCCCACCGTACAGATCGCCGAGGTCTCTTTCTTCGGCGCGGACCTGCCGACGGACCTGCCGATGCCGAACCAGGACGGCACGGTGGCGTATCCCGATGCCTGGCTCGTCCGCGACTGGATGTACCAGAGCTGCGCCGTCTCCAACATCTCGCACTGCGCGAACGTGGAGCCCGACACCACCCGGCCCGATCCGATGGGCGAGGACATCTCGACCGTCATGCGCACGACCGACAACGGTCGCGATCCGTCATGGCGCGGCGCACGCGCGGCCAAACGGAGGGCGTTTCTCGCGGACTTCCGCAAGGACTTCAAGCAGTTCGTCTACATCAAGCATATCGTGATGGGCAATTCCATCATGCACGCCACGGACGACTTGTCGGACGCCTCGTACCAGGAGTGGCGCGGCGTGCCCGACTACCGCTTCGGCACCTCGCAACTCATCCTGGCGACGCTCGCGGAGGACGGCTCCGTGTCGCAGGAAGTGCTGCTGGAAGAGCCCGACGGGATAATCCGCGATCCGGACCTTTCATTCGATGCGAAAACGCTTGTGTTCGCGAAACGGCGCAGTCTCGAGAGGGACGACTACCACCTCTGGACACTGAATCTGGAGACGCGCGCGCTGCGGCAGCTCACCTTCAACGGAATCGTGAAGAAAGAGGACGTGGCGGGGCAGACGGCCGATTTCGACATGCCGTGCAGCGACATCGAACCATGCTGGCTGCCGGACGGGTCGATCGTCTTCCAGTCCACGCGCTGCGGCCATTCAGTGGATTGCTGGCCGCTGCCGGTCTCAAACCTCTTCCGCTGCGATGCGGACGGAAAGAACATCCGCCGCCTCGGGTTCGATCAGGTGCAGACCTTCTACCCGCAGTTGCTGGACGACGGCCGCGTGAGCTACACGCGCGGGGAGTACAACGACCGCAGCGCGTCCGGCCTGCAGCAGCTCTTCGCGATGAACCCGGACGGCACGCGGCAGACCGGCCTCTTCGCGAACAACAGCGAGTTCCCGTTCTCGCTCATGCACACGCGCGGGATTCCCGGCACGCGCGACATCATGATGCTCTCCTGCGGGCACCACGTGGGACAGAAGGGTCGCCTGGCGATGGCGCGTCTGGCAGAAGCCGACGACTACGCGAACTCCACCTACGATCCCGCGAAGAGCGTGTGGGGCATGAACACGAACCCTGTCGTCATGCACTTCCCCGGCAACCGAAAGATGACTATTCCGTGGTCGCAATGGGACAACCCCAGCGGACCTGCCGTCACCAACATGCCGGGCATGTACTACGTGGCCGGCGCCGCGATGGATGCCAGTCCCGGTGTGCAGCCCGTCAAAATGCCGCGCGACTACCACTACAACGTTTTCGACATGCACACGCAGTTCGGCCCGCAGTGGGCGTACCCGTTCCCGCTCGGCAACGGACGCTTCCTCGTCTCGTTCATGCCGGAGGGATGCCGTTATTACCGAGGCCCCTATTCCTCGCGCTTCGGCGTCTACGCGATGGACGAGACGGGGCGCCGCGAACTGCTCGCATTCGACTGGGGCCAGCACTGCATGCAGCCGATCCCAGTCAAACAGCGCATCCCGCCGTCACGGCGTGTGTCGGAAATCGATTACGCGCAGGGGTTCGGCACCTACTACGTGCAGAACGTCTACGAGGGCGCGGCCATGGCGGGTGCGCCG
>MWEJ01000512.1 GCA_002071025.1 Verrucomicrobia bacterium ADurb.Bin070
CCAGCAGCGGCATGCCGAGCGACGCCACCAGCTCTTTGCGCGAGCCGGTCATCAGCGGCAGCGTCGCGATGCACAAGCCCAGAAACATGCTGCCAGAATCGCCGAGAAACACCGTGGCCGGATGAAAGTTATAACGCAAAAATCCCAGGCACGCGCCGCCCAACACCAGATAGGGCAGCGTCGCCGCCGAGTTCCCGGTAAACAGCAGCGCACCCGCCAAGCCAGCCGACGCGATCAGCGCCAGCCCCGTCGCCAGCCCGTCCATGCCGTCGATCAGGTTGAACGCGTTCACCGCTCCGACAATCCACAGCACCGTGACCAGACAGTCCAACCAAGGCGGGAACGCTACCACGATCCCGCCCACGTGCACCCCGGACGCAAAGAGGATCAGCGCCACCGCCACCTGACCCGCCAGTTTGACCATCGGACGCATGCCGACTTTGTCGTCAATCAGCCCGATCACCACCAGCAGCCCGGACGCCAGCAGGAAGCGCCCCTGCCAGTGAAAGGAAAACTGCTGGCTGACCGGCGCGCCCATCGACAGGACCAACGCCCCCAGCATCACGTGGAAGGCCACGAAAATCGAAAGCCCGCCGCCGCGCGGCACCGGCACCTTGTTGATGCGGCGCGCGTCCGGCCGGTCCACCATCCCGATCTTGCGCGCCGTCTCGCGCAGCAGCGGCGTCAGCAGCAGCGCGATCGCCAGCGCGCCGCAAAAGGCCGCCGCATACTTGGCGCCGTCCGTCGCGATGCGCACGATGACGCCCTCCGACACCCTGACCCAATCTGTGACCCAGTTGACCGTCATTCGTTATCCCTGCCCCGTCCGAGCACGACCTTGGGGTACAGTTCGGACAAAAACGCTTCGAACCGCTCGATCGCCTCGGGCGAGTCGAGGCCGGAGGACACATTCACCGCGACCATGACCCAGCGGTTGATCCGGTTATGGATCGAGCGGTCCCACACGTCCATCAGGATGCGCTCGGTGTGCGAGCAGCACGCGCGGTCATGACTCAAAAACCAATACACCAGGCTCATGCGCGCCCCGCCCGTCCGCTGCGCGTTGATCCGGCGCACCTGCAAGCTGCGTCCGTCCGCCAGCGTGAGCGGCACGCGCGCCGCGTCCAGCATCGCGAACCCCTGCGCCGGCAGACACAATTCCGCGCGATGGATGCTGTTGCGCTGCCGTCCACCCACCACCACGCTCACCGCATAGACCAATCCGTCGGCCGACCGGTAATTCCGCTTCACGATCACGGTGTCCTTGGGCAGGTCGCTCCATTCGCCCAGCGAAACCGGCGCCATCTTGCCGCCGCACTCGGGGCAAACAAACCCGTCCGCCGCACGCTTCAACGCCGGCTCCTCCGCCATCGCCAAACACTGCGGATTATGGCAAAACCACGGCACTTCGCCCGTGAATTCCCCCACCCGCGCCGGCAACTCCGAGGCCACGCACGAGGAGGTGTCAAACACCGGCGGCGGCATCGCCAGGTTCGCCGCAAACACCGCCAGCGCCGCCCCGCACACCCCACACACGACCCCCATCCCGGAACTTGAGCGTTGCGCGTTGAGCGTTGCGCATTGAGCGTTCTCCCCCTCCTCCTCCTTCCTCCTTCCTCCTTCTTCCCTATTACTTATTACTTCTTCCCTATTCCTTCTTCCCTTCATCCACTCTCCCGCCTGCACCATCAGCAGCACGCCCACCAGAAAAACCACATACCCGGAGTAGTCATGATAGTACCCGGTGGCCGCCTGCTGCCCGAACCACGCGGCCACCACGCAGATCGACATGATCCGCACCATGTTGCCGATCACCGCAATCGGCAGCGAGCAGGCGAAGAGCAGCCACTTGCGCCATGTCTCCCGCTGCGTGAAGTACGCATAAGCCGCCGTGAGCGCCATCATCGCGAACAGCGAACGGATGCCGCTGCACGGATCCGCCACGTCCACATTGAACGTGGCTCCGGGCACCCGCGAATAGAGCGCTGTACCCGACCGCTCGACCGCCAACCCCACGCCGTTCAGCAGACCGGTCGCGATCGCAGTGGAAAGGATGCGCAGGTGGATCGTGAAAAAATCGATGAAGGACGACACCGGGATCGTGAAGCAGAGGAATGCCGCCGGGAAACGCATCAACCGCTCCACGCCGCGCCCCCAGAAGGCATACGGCAGCGCCCACACCAGGCCGATGAACGACACCTGCTCCATGCGCGACTGGCCGCCGCGCCCGCCGAACCAAGCGATCACCAGAAAAAGCGCCGTCCACGCCGCGCCCGCCCAGCTCGGCGAGCCCGCCGCCGCCCGCAGCGCGCCGCGCTGCCGCCACAGCACCGCCAGACTGACGAACGGCACCACCCAGCCATGCGACATGTCCTCGATCGGCGACGCGAACATCACCATCGTGAAATCGAACATGTAGCGATAGTTGAACGCCGCCGCC
>MWEJ01000513.1 GCA_002071025.1 Verrucomicrobia bacterium ADurb.Bin070
GTTGCGCACAGGCGCGGATACTGTGAGCGAGCCGCCCGCAGCCACAGAGACGCCTTCCGCCACGTAGAGCGTGTCGTCGCCCGAGACCGTCACGGGGGCCGTCGCCTGCACGGCGAGCGAACCCACCATACCCGCGGCGTCCATCACGATTGCGGCGCCCGAAGCCACCGCGGCCGCGTCGTTGTGCGTGGGCACGCCTGTCGGCGTCCAGTTGTCGGGCACGTTCCATGCGCCCGCGCCAGTATTCCAGATGTACGCGCCGGAGGTCGCCGACGTGACCGTCACGCTCACGGTCAGGCCGTCTTCGCTCCGCGAGAACGCATAGTTCTTCCCCATCACGGGATTGCCCACTGTGACCTTCGCAAACTGTTCCGCCGGGAGCGCCGTGCCGAGCGCGAGGACCGTGTGCGCATCGTCGAGCGTGTAGTCCGAGGGCAAATCGACCACCAGATCACCCGTGAAGGCGATCGAATCGGCCGCGATGGACGCCGAGGCGTCCAAGAGCACGAGGCGCGCGCCTTCGGCGACTTCGAGCGCATTGCCGAAGCGCGAGGCGCCGTTCGTGAAGGCGAGCGCACCCTGCGCGAGGACGGTCCGCGGGTGGGAGGAGTCGCGCGTCACCGTGAGCATGCCGAAGCCGGTCTTCGTGAAGGCCGCGGACGCGGCGCCGCCCGCCGCCGTGAAGTCTTGGTCGAGCGTCACGTCGAAGCCCTTCGAGTCGAGCGTCAAGCCGTCTGCGCCGAGCGTCGCCACACAGCCGCCCATGAACGGGACCGGCGGCTTTGACGTGCCGGCAACGGCGAGCGTGCCGCCGTCCGCCGCGAACGCCATCGTCTGCGCGCCGTCCGCCGGCGAGCCGCCGTACACCGCACGTACAGAAAGGAGCGCGTTGGAAGAGAGCGAGATGGAGGTGTTGCCCGCCACCGTGCTCTTGTTCGTGACCATTGAGCCCGTGCCGCCAAGAAACTGCGCGTTGCCCGAGAGGACCAGCTCCGCGCGCGAGGTGCCACCCATCGTCATCTCGACCGAGGCCCCATTGCCGAGCGTGACCACGGCATCGTCCGTCGCCTCAAAACGGCCGTAGGCGTCGTCCGCGTTTGGCGCCAGACACATCCAGTTGCCGATGACGGGGCTGACGGAAAGCGTGGCGCGGTCCTTGAGCGTGACATAGGCCTGCGCCTGCTTCGCGTTGCCCACATAGAGCACGCCGCCGCAGACCACCGCGGCGTCGTCCTGCGCCACGAGGTACCCCACGGCATTCGAAGCCAAGCCCATGTTGAAGTTGGACGCACCGTGGAATGCCCCGTGGCCCGCCACCGTCACAATGCCGGTGGAGCATTGCGTGTTACCGAAATGGACGTTGTTGTGCGAATAGAAGGATGCGCTTTCACCGATGTCAAGACGTCCCTCGTTGCGCAGGTTCACGTCGGCGGTGCCCGTTCTGCCCGCGCCGAGCACGACCGAGTTCGTGACTTCCATGCGTGCCGTGCACGTGAGGTCCAGAAGTCCGACCGACAGCCCTGCGGTTCTGTTCCCGAGAAAAACCCCGTTCCGCGAAACGACCACCGCGTCATTCGTGACATGCAGATAGGTACGTCCGGGGTTTGAGTTCTCGTCCTTGAGGTAGATGCCGTTGAGCGAGTGGCGGCCGCCCAGGAACGTCGTGTGCGTGACGGCATTGGCGCGCTGCTGGAGCGCTGCGGTGCTGTTGAGCGTCGCCTCCGGATGAATGGTGAAGTGTACTTCGCCGCCGTTCGAGCCGAGATAGAGCGGTTTGCCGAAGTCGAGTGTTCCGCTCCAGAGGTCGAATTCTTGTTTCGATATGCCCGTCGACGTCCACGTGAAGAGCGCGTCATCGAAGCGCCAGACACGGTCCGAGTTCACCGAAGTGGAGATGCCCTCGAAGTTAAAGATATGCGTGCCCGTGAAATTCTGGCAGAACGGCGAGCCCCACCAGTCTTTGATAGCCTTCACACCTTTCTTCTCCCAGTAAGTGCCGCGCGTGTCGAGCGTGAGCGTGTGCGTGCCGCTGCCTGTGCCAAGGAAAATCGTTCCGGAGTTCTCGACGAGGCCCTCCGCAGGCGCCTTGACCGTCACGTCGTTTCCCTGGAAGTTGACGTAGCCATACTTCCCGTCGATGCCGTTGGCCGGCACCTCGCCCCCCGTCCAGCTTTCGGCGGCGTTGTAAAAACCCTCCGTCACAGAGGTGAGCCACTGCACGCGTTGAGTCGCCCCGACCACCTCTGTTTGCGCGAAAGCCACAGCACACACGCACAGACGAGAGTTGTCAGCATTTTTTTCATGTTTAACCTCTTTCTTGTTTCAGATATGGGGTGGAAATCGACGGATTCCAGCGGCTTCGACACCGCATCACAAGGGGGGGGGGACAAGCCGTGGCGCACTTCTGCCCCTTAAAC
>MWEJ01000514.1 GCA_002071025.1 Verrucomicrobia bacterium ADurb.Bin070
TCGCTGAAGGTCAGCACGCCGGGAGTCCCGTTGTAGCGGAAATCGGAGACCAACTGCGCATAGCCGCTGGTGCCGGACGACTCGTTGTACAGGCCGGGAGTCCCGTTTAACGACCAGCCCGTCCCGCTCGTTGAGTCGATGCCGGCAAACGTCACGCCGTTGACAGTCGCGCCGGAGCCGCTGCCGAAATCAAGCAGGTGCACGTAACTTTTCGCGGGCGAGATCAGCGCCTCGCCGTTGCTTCCCATGGTCACCTGACCCCAGGTGCGGACGACATTTCCGGAGCCGGAGAGTCCGGCCACCGTATGATTGGCCACACCCGCGTCCCACGTTGCGTCCGCCGCGATTTGCACCGGCCCCGAACCGACCGCGTTACTTTTCAGCGTGCCCTCTCGAATGAGGGTCCCGCCGTTGTAGGCATTCGCTCCGGTCGTCGCCCAAGTGCCGCTCCCGCTCTTGATCAGCGTGGTCGCGCCGCCCGCTTCGCTCAACGCGATGCCGAAGAGATTGTTGCCGGTGTTGCTGCCCGTCAGGGTCAACGACCGGGTCCCCGAATTCTCGAAGAAATCCGCTGAAGTTGTGGCCGTGAAGCTCAGCGTGGCGGACGGGACGCTGCCGGACGCATCGATCACCGCACTGCCCGGCCGGCCCCCGCCCCAGTCCGCATTGATGCGAACCGAACGGTCCGTACTCTGCGGGGTGCTGCCTGCGTAGCGCAGCGTGCCGCCGCGGAATAGAAGCCCCACATTGCGGGGGCAGTCCCGCGCGCGGTTGCCCAGCCCGCCATCCACGCCGTAGTTGGACAGGCTGCCGACTTCGAGCACACCGCCGGAGAAGAGGGTCGTCCCGCCATAACTGTTCGTGCCGTTCAGGATGACCGTGCCGCTCCCTGTCTTTGTCAAATAACTCGCGTTGCCCCGTCCGTTCACGATGGCGGCATCGATCACTAAGGCGCCGCTGCTGGTGTTGGCCAAGGACAGATTCACCTGCTGGGGGATCAGCGTGCCGGCACCGATGGTCAGACCGCCGGCGCCCGCCGGCAGAACAATGCCGTCCAGAGCCAGCGCCCGGCCTTCCGGGGCGATGACCGCCGCGCCGGTTGCCGCCTCCTGGCAAAGCGTGCGGATCATATTCGTCTGCGCCTCAAGCGTGATATCCCCGGGCGTGCCCGTTCCTTCGACAATGCGCACGACCGCCGCCGCGTCATTCGTGATGACCTTGCGCCCGGAATCAAGCCGGGAGACATCAAAGTAGTCGGGCGCTTCGCCGGCCACGTCGATTTCCCGGTAACCGACACCGCCGTTTTCCTGCCAGGGGAAACTGAAGCGGATGGCTGCCACCCCGGTGAGCCCCAGATCAGCGAGCTTGATGTGCGTCTGGCTGATCGTGCCTTCCTGCAAGGCGGAAATGGCACCGACAAATGCTTCCGAACCTGCCCTGCGGAAGCTGACCGTATAATTCTGGTTGTCGCGTCCGGGGTCCTGCCAGCCGGCGTAGGTGTCGATGTCGGTGATGCTGTATCCTGCGGGATGGGCGTCCAAATCGAGGTTATACGTCAGCGTTCCCGAGCGGATGCCGCAGGTGCCGCTTTTGCCAACGGCGGGTGTGCCATACACGCCGTTGGTCAGCGCCGGCACCCCTTCGTTTGTGTAATTGCTCTCAGTATGCAGGACAATCGTGTTGTCTGTAGAGGCCAGGCGGGCTTGCAGCAGGTCGCTGTTCGAAACCGGCCAGCCGGTCCCGTTGTTCTCTCCGGTCAACGTATAGGACAGCGTCGGGGCCGGGCCGATCACATCGATCTCCTTATACCCGACCCCTCCGTTTTGCTGCTGGGGAAAGGTAAAACGCACGGCGTCCACGCCGGTCAGATTCAGATCGGCAATGCTGACGAATGTCTGCGAAGCGGTGCCGACATAATCGACCGTCACAGCATCCGAGAAAACATCGGTGCCGACTTTACGAAAGCTGACGGTATATTTCTGGTTGACGCGTCCCGTGTCATTCCAGCCGGTATAGGTGTTGACCGTGGAAACGGCGTGACCTTCCGGTTGATAGGTGGTGTCCAGCGTATACGTCACCGTACCGTTGGCGATGGTATAGGTGCCTGTCGAATTGGCGGCGCCGAACGTGCCGTCGGTAAGCACGTCGACAACCAGCGAGTTTCCCCCGCCCTGATACAGATTGACCATGAATTCCGTATCGCTCCGATGCGTTTGCAGCAGATCGCCGGTCGCCACGGTGTAGGCCGTGCTTTGGCTCTCCGTGATCACCGTGGCCGCACCCGAAGTCAGCGCAAAAAAAACAAAGCCCGCAACAACACAGAAACAGCGATTCCTTGAAGACATCTTCTTTTCCATACCGCGACCTTAACCTTTCATTCTTCAACAAGAAACAACCCGATAAGAGTGTTAAA
>MWEJ01000515.1 GCA_002071025.1 Verrucomicrobia bacterium ADurb.Bin070
CCGCCCCGGACCGCGGCCGCCGCCACTGGGACGCCGTCGAAGACTGGTTCTGCTACCAGAATTCGGGCGGCGGCGGCGCCGGCCGCCTGCCGGGCAGCAACGACACCGTGCGCATCAACGCCGCCACGCTCGCGGCGGAGGAGGGAAGCGCGTTGGTGATCGGCCCCGGCGTCCACGCCGAGTGCATGAGTTTCGCGAGCGCCTGGCTCGATTACCCCGGCACCGCCTGGCTGCGGCTGGAGGGCGGCTCGCTGACCAGCCGGACCACCACGGTGATCGGCATGGCCTATCCCGCGCTGGCCACGCTCGAGAGCGGCACGCTCGCCGCCGGCACCGATCTCTTCATCGGCGGCTTCGCGCCTTGCGGCCGGGGCGTGGTGACCAACAACGGGGCCACGCTCTCGGCCCTGCGCCTGCACCTGGGCCATGAGACCAACACCTACGGCCGGCTGATTCACAACGGGGGCGTGCTCGACTGCCGGGCGGGCAACAAGGACTCCTCTTTTCAGGTCGGCTTCAACGGCGGCGTCGGCGAGTTCGTGGCGCGCGCCCGTTTCACCACCTATGCCATGGGCATCGGCGGGCGGACCACGCCCGACCACCCGCCCGGCACCGGCACCGTCACCGTGCTCGAGGGCGCGGTCGGCGACGTCAACGGCCTGCTGCGCGTCCGCAACGGCAGCCTCGCGATGAGGGGCGGCACGATCCGTCTGCAGCGGACCCACGGCTATCCCACAAACCTGGTCGTGCACCAGGACGCCGACGCCTCCGGCTTCATCCGCGGCTGGGGACGGTTCACGGTCTCCGACACGACAAAGTCGATCCGCATGATTCATAACGGCGTGATCACAGCCGACGGCGAGGGCGTCGAACGCGATCTGGACTTCAACCTGATCGACGTCGTCAACCACGACTTGAAGACCGGCGGCGCCAGCGGCTGGTATGCGGTCAACAAAGGGCGTGTTCTCTTCCCGCGCACCCGCCAGGCCTTTGCGCCGGGCGAGACCGCTTGCTGGGGCGACCTCTCCTCCAAACCGGCGCCCGAACTGGTCAACAGCGCCGCGCTCAGCTTCACCGCGCCGGTGACTTGCGCCATCCGCGGCGGCTTCTGCGCGCCCGACCGGCGCGACATCCCCGCCTTCAGCACTTCCGCGCACCTGCGGCCGCTGGGCGTCTGGTGCATCGGCGCGTGCAGCGACACCGTCGCGTGGCGCAAGGCCGACTTCGCCGGCGTCTCGCTGACGTTCCGCTTTGACGTCGCACAGCTCAAACCGACCGACAGCCGCGTGCGCCTCTACCGCCATGACGGCAAGGCGTGGCGCAAGGTCGGCGAGTGCGAGCCTCAGGGCGCCCGCTGGATTTCCACCGACGCGCCGCTCGCGGAGGCGACTGGCGGCGATTACAACATCGGCTGGTTCGCGGTCATGGCCGTGGAACAGAAAGGAACGGTCATCTCGATTTTCTGAGTCGGGATTCACGCAGAACGAAAGGAAAACGACATGCATGGAAACAAAATGATGAAGATGACCCTGGCGGCTGCTGCGGTAATCGGAACTGCAGCGCTTAAGACCTCAGGAGCAGAGGTGTATTATTCCGGTCAAGCGGGCACCAACCCATGGGAGACGGTGAGTCGCTGGAATATCTATGGTGGAGGCGGCCCGCTCGGTTATCTGCCAACGCTTAATGATACGGTTCGAATCAATGCGTCTTCTCTCTCGGCTGAGGCAGGGAGGGCCTTGGAGATCAACAGCGGGGTCCAAGCTAAAGCCTATGAGTTCACGTGTGGCTATCAGAATTTTGCGGGTTCAGCACACTTGAAACTCAATGGCGGCAGCCTGACCAGTTCGACGGACATCGTGATTGGCGAGAACTATCGGGGTTTGGCGACACTGGAGAGCGGAACGATATACTGCGGCAATAACTTTGTTGTTGGCGAAAACGGGCCTTCCGGGTATGGGACGGTTACCAACACGGCTGCGACAATCGATGTGATTCGCACACGCGTAGGGTATACGGCAGGCAGTTACGGAAAACTTGTGCATAATGGCGGAGAGTTAATATGCCGCTGGAATTATTCGTCGTTTCTGGTCGGATATAACGGCGGGGTCGGCGAGTTTGAGGCCAATGCAGGGTTTACAACCAAGATTATGACAATCGGCGGTTGTTCCACAAATCCGCCTCAACCCTGCGGCACCGGCACTGTAACTGTGGCGGAAAATGTTTCGGGTTATGTGCGGGATTATCTGAAAGTCGCGAACGGCACACTGAATATGCGGGGCGGCACGATCTATCTTAATAACGAGTTTGCCGCTGACTATGGAAACTATGCCACCAATCTTTATGTGCAAACCGAATCCAACGGCATTGCAACTATCAAAGGTTGGGGCACTTTCAGACCCACA
>MWEJ01000516.1 GCA_002071025.1 Verrucomicrobia bacterium ADurb.Bin070
GGCGCTGCTTGAGCGTCTGGCGGCCGAGGCCAAAGACGACTTGCGGCTGGGGCTGCTGTCGCCGACGGCCGCGCGTCAGCTGACGCGGTTGCCCGCGGGTCAGCGTGCGCGCGATAGTCGAGGGGAATTACTGCGATCCTGAGCAGGCTTGCGTGGGGGAACAAGAAGAGTCCCCTCGGTGAGCGAGACTTGCGCCCCGCCGCCCGAGGGGGTTTACTCCCTGTTTTAAACAATTGGAATTGGAAGGCAGGGAGTACACGAAATGTGCCACAAGATTCTCTCGGATGCAAGGTTCGCCGCGCTGTTGCTGAGCGTTGATCGTGATCTGGCGGATACGACGCAGGCTGCCCGCTGCCGGTTTTGCGGGGAGCGTCTGGACGTTGCCAACTATCCCCGCAAACCTCGCGGGGTGCCGCGGGGCGGGGATGCCAGTTTTGCCGTGCGGTTCAGCTTGTGCTGCGCGAAGGACGGTTGCCGCCGTCGCGCCACGCCGCCGTCGGTGCGCTTTCTTGGCCCGAAGGTCTATCTCGGCGTCATCGTGGTCCTCATCACGGCGCTGCGCCAGGGGATCAGGCCGCCCAGCGTGAGAAAACTCAAGGCGGCGCTCGGGGTCGACCGCCGGACGCTGCAGCGCTGGCAGCGCTGGTGGCGGGAGCTCTTCTCCCGCAGTCGTTTCTGGACCACGACGCGGGTCCAGCTTTACCCGCTGTGCAAGGACGGCGCGGTCCTGCCGCGCGCCGTCGTCGATGCGTACGCGCTCGACGACGCGTGCTTCGCTGCGCCCGGTGACGAATTGGGCGAGGATTGCGCGCTTCTCCGTTGTCTGCGCTTCCTCGCGCCGGCGGGCGCCGATCTGGCGCTCTGCGAGCATGCTCGCCTGTGGCCGACATAATCCACGCAGAGGATGCACGCTTCTCGTCCGGAGCCGCCGTCGCTATGGTTGCCGCCCGTGTAACCTGGAGCTCTCGGCGAGCGCCACGACGAAAGGAGACGGCAACGGCATGGACAAATCGAACAGAATCTCACGGGGCGAGGCATGGGCGCGCTTTCGCTTCGCCGTCATCGGACGGCTGCTCAGCGCGCCGCCGCCGCATGGCGAGCTCGCGCAGGAAATCGAGCGCTTGGCCCAGACCAGTTGGACGCACCCCGTCACCGGCGACCCCGTCCGCTTCGGCAAATCGACCATCGAGAACTGGTTCTACAAGGCCCGCGCCTGCGACCAGAACCCCGTCGGCGCGCTCAAGCGGCAAGTCCGCAAGGACCAGGGGAGAATCTATCTCAATCCCGATCTTGCCGAGAAGCTGCGCGCGCAGTACGCGGCCTACCCGCACTGGAGCTATCTGCTGCACACAGAGAACTTGGGCGCGCTCGTACGCAAGACCGAGTCCCTCGGCCCCATGCCGTCCTACAGCACGATCCTGCGCTACATGCATGCCAACGACATGCGCAAGCGGAACAAGCCCAAGAAGCACCGCAACCGCTCGGCGGCAGTCCACGAGCCCTGGGAGCGGCGCGAGACGCGCAGCTTCGAGGCCGAGTACGTCGGCGGGCTCTGGCATCTCGATTTCCACCACTGCTCGCGCAAGGTCTTGGCGCCCAACGGGCAGTGGTACACACCCATGGCGCTGGGCGTCCACGATGACCGCTCGCGCCTGGCGTGCCACGTCCAGTGGTATCTCACCGAGACCGCCGAGGACCTCGTCCACGGCTTGTGCCAGGCCGTGCAGAAATGGCGTGTGCCCCGCGTGCTCATGACCGATAACGGCGCCGCCATGAAGGCGGAGGAGTTTGTCCAGGGGCTCGCGCGCCTGGGTATCACCCATGAGACCACGCTGCCGTACTCGCCGCACCAGAACGCCAAGGAAGAGTTTTTCTGGGGCCCGCTCGAGGCCCGGCTTATCGCCATGCTTAAGCACGTAAAGGTCCTGACGCTCGCCTTCCTCAACGAGGCCACCCAGGCCTGGGTCGACCTTGACTACAACCGCAAGCACCATTCCGAGATCGGCCAGACGCCGCTTGAGCGCTTCATCCGCGACCGGGACGTCCTCCGCCCGAGCCCTTCGAGCAATGACCTCAGGCGTGCCTTCCGGCTCCAGGCCGTACGGACGCAGCGCCGCAGCGATGGCACGCTGACCATCGAGGGCGTGCGTTTCGAGATCCCGGGGCGTTTCCGTCACATGGCTACCCTCGTCGTGCGCTATGCGCGCTGGGATCTTGGGCTGGTCGATCTTGTCGATACGCACACGGGCGCGCTCCTGTGCCGCATCTACCCCCTCGACAAGGAAGCGAACGCCGACGGCCGGCGCCGGCGCATCGAACTCGGTGCCAACCGGCTTCCCGCCGAAAGCACTCCCGACGACGAGCTCCCGCCGCTGTTGCGGGAGATGCTCGAGCGCTAT
>MWEJ01000517.1 GCA_002071025.1 Verrucomicrobia bacterium ADurb.Bin070
CCCGAAATCCACCGCGTTCGTCGAGAGCGCGATGCCGTACGCGCCGATCGCCGGATCAGAGCCCACCGGATGATCCAGCACGCACAAATCCGCAGCCCCGAAGACCGGCACGCCGTTCGTGTCCTGTTCCACCGCCACCTTGGTGTAGGCCAGGCGCAGCCGCCCGTCCGCGCCGAACGCGCCGCTGAAGCCGCGCTCCAGCGAAGCATCCTCCAGCAGCCGCACGCCCTTGCTCCACACGCCCTGATTCGGATCGTAGTTCAGAATGTGCGGATCGGGGGCGGCCACCCCCTTCGCCCCGGCGTCCTGCCACACGACCCCCAACTGCCCGTCCGGCCCGGTCATCAGCTTGAAATCCTGCGCCGCGCTGCCGATCCCGACCTCGCCCGCCACCGCCTGGTCCGCCAGAGCCAGCCCCTTGGCTGACACGATCTTGCCGTCCCGGTACCACACCACCAGCAGCGAACCGTCGGGCCGATACCGCACATACGGCCGGGTGTCCTGTACACCGTCGCTCGTCAGCCGCACGTACGGCCCCCACTGGCTGCCGTTGAACGCGCAGCCGTACAGTTCCTGATCGCCCTGCGTCGCGAGGTCGCCGTCCCCGTCCATGGAAAAGACCAGCGTGGCCTGCGTACCGTTGTAGGCCAGATCGAGATAGGTGATCGTCCCCAGATTCACCGCCACATAGTCCTCCTCCGACCACGCATCGCCCTGCCGTTGCGAGAAGAGAATACGGTTGGGTTCGTCCGGCGTGCCCGTGGGGTTCTGATTGCGGTTGCGGATCCACGCGGCCATCGCGCTCCCGTCCACCGCCGCCGACAGGGCAGGGCTGTGGTCCAGATAGCTGTTCGCCGTCAGATTCCGGCAGGCCCAGACGCCCGTCACGGGATTCCGCTCGCCGACCGCGATCTCCAGACCGGACAGCGCCTCGCCGAGCGACGCCCCGTTGGTCAGCGCCGCCCTCCCGTTCGCCCATGCGACCAGCAGCGTGCCGTCCGGCAGCGCGGCCGCCTGCGGCGCGAAATCACCCGTGCCGTCGTCCCAGACCGGCGCGGCGGCCGACCACCCTTCGCCACCGTCATGCACATCCACCAGCTCGGTGCGGTTCTCCGCCAACCGCCCCGCGTTGTCCCGCACGTACAGCACATGGTTCGTCGCCCCGGCCGCGACCACCGTCGGCTCGGGATACGGGTAGCCGTCCGTCACCAGCGTCGTCTCCGTCCCTCCGGTCAGCGCCAAGATGCGCGCGGCGGGCCGCTCCGCCAGCGCCAGCTTCATCGCCCCGCCCCGGCTCAGATAGTCGCGCCCCAACGGACGGAACGCCCGCGTGTCGAGGGCGGTCAGGCTCAGCGCCGCCGCCTCCGGCGCGAGCGCGAACGGCGACGCCAGGCCCTGCGGGTTCGTCCCGCCGATGATCCAATACTCACCCGACCAGATGTCGATCGGCGGGGTCGCGAAACCGATCATCACGATTTGCGCGCCGATCTTGCCCTCCACGCCCAGCTTAGTCCAAACCATTGGAGGGCTCTGAACCGCAAATTTGCCCTTAACGCCCACAGATCCTTCCAGAGCCAGTACGCTGCCAACGCCACACCCCAAGATGCCTTTGATATCCGGGAACGTCGCCTCCGCCTCGAATTGAGGCGTCCAGTCCTGTCCGTCGCCCAGATCCTTCACACGGACACCTATCGAGACATCTGCTCCGATCTCCGCCCTGAGATAAATCGGCGGCGGCGCGTACACGTAATACGGCGCAGTGGAATAATTACCATATCCGTTCAGGCCCAGATAACCCTCGCTAACAACCCACTTCGATTGAGTCTGACTCCAGACGGCAACCACTTCACCTTCGACGTTCAGGCCGAAGTCCACGCCCGCCGCCTTGCCGAACTTGCCGTCAGGCCGCCGCGTTTGCGTGCCGTTCAGCTTGATGCCGTTATTCACTCCTCCGGACGGGCTGAACGTCAGCGTGCCGTTTCCTGTGACTTCCGCCTTGGCACTGAAACTCGGCTGGACCTCCATGGTTTCATTGGGCAAAGGACATCCCTGCACAACGCCGCTCTGGCCTTTGAAAACATCCATCGAAAATTCTGCCGTCGTATATTTCAGCTCACTACTCAGCGACAGGGCCTGGGGATAAAAAGCACTCGCCAGCGGCAGCGGCGCCACGTCGAAGTTCGCCCGGAAGGCGGTCGAGCGCGTGCCGTCCGCCGCCACGGCCACGACCTCCAGCCTGCCGCCCGCGCCGAGCGCGCCGACATCGAGCGTCTTCGCGTAGCCCAGCCCGTTGTTGGCCCCGTTGAACTCCAGCCGCGCGGGCGTCGCGCCGCCCCACTCCACCTGCGCCGTGAACGCCACCGGCAACGCCACGCCCGCCAGAAAATACACATG
>MWEJ01000518.1 GCA_002071025.1 Verrucomicrobia bacterium ADurb.Bin070
GCCGCGCCGGCCTTGGCGAAAGGGCGGCGCGAGGAGATCCTGTCGGCGCTGGAACGGGTCTCGCCCGACGACCGGCAGGTATGGCTCGACGTGGGCATGGCCATCCACAGCGAGGCACCCGGCTTGGAGGGCTTCAACCTCTGGCGCGTGTGGTCGGAGTTCAACGACACGGCGGCCAAGTTCAACGAGCCCGATCTCGAGCGCGTCTGGCGGTCGTTCGGACAGCGTTCGGGTATCGGCATGGGGACGCTGTTCAAGCTGGCGTATAACGCGGGATGGCCCGCCGGCATGACGAAGGAGTCCGGAAGCCCGGTGCCGCCGTCTGACGGGCTCACGGCGGCTTACGGCCTCCCTTTGGTGGGTGACGGCGAAAAACTGGTGATCAACCAGATGCGCTTCTCCGCCCAGTATGTGAGGAGTTCGGGAGTCGTGCATGACCCGACGCTCAAGCGGTTTTACGTTTACGAGGAGGACACCGGACTGTGGAGGCACCAGTCCGACGACGCGACGCTGGAAAGGCTGAGCGAAACGTTCGCCTGGCTGTTGGCCGAGGTAGGCGCGGAGGGTCTCCTTCGCAGTCGCTCCGCAAGTATGCTGAAGGGGTTGCGGGAATTGGCAAGGGGGATCGCGGAGGCCCGCGACGTGTTCGCGAAAAGGCCCGCCGCAATCCATGTCGCGAACGGGATGCTGGTGATCGGGAATGACGGGGCCGTGACACTTGAACCGTTCGGGCCCCAGTGGTACTCGCGGAACCGGAGCGAGATCCGCTGGAACCCCGATGCCGACTGCCCTCGCTTCAAGCGTGAACTGCTGCTTTCCGCAATGGACGGGGATGATGCCGGTCTGATCCAGCGTTACGCAGGGCAGTGCCTGCTGGGCTTCAACCGCTCGCAGACCTTTTTGGTTCTGCGCGGCACGGCCGGAGGCGGCAAGAGCACGCTGGCCAACGTGATTGAAGGCGTGATCGGGCGGCACAACGTCTCGGAGCTGCGCGTGATGCAGTTGAACGAACGCTTCGAGCTGGTGCGCTTCGTCGGGCGGACGCTGCTCAGCGGCAAGGACGTGCCGGGCGACTTCCTCAACTCCAAGTCCGCCCACGTGATCAAGGCGCTTGTGGGTGGCGACACGCTGGAGGGCGAAGCCAAGCACGGGAATGAGTCTTTTGCCGTACCCGGGATCTTCAACGTGATGATCTCGACCAACACGCGGTTGCGCGTGAAGCTGGATTCTGATGCGGGCGCCTGGCGGCGTCGCATGCTGATTGTGGATTACGCGCGGCCCAAGGTCGCCCGGCCAGTGCCTGGGTTTGATGCGCTACTTCTGCGCGAGGAGGGCGAGGGCATCTTGCGGTGGGCGGTCGAGGGGGCGGTCAGGCTTATGCGGGAGCTGAGGGACTTCGGCGTGATCCAGTTGACCGACGCGCAGAGCCGCCGAGTGGATGACCTTCTCTCGGAGTCGGACTCCGTGCGTTCGTTCGTCCGCGAGTGCGTCGTGGCCTGCCACGGCGGTGAGGTCACGATCCAAGACCTGGCTGCCGCGTATCGCGACTACTGCGAGGCCCGCGACTGGGAGCCGCTGCGCGAGCGCCAGTTTCAGGCAGAGCTGCCGGACGCCATGTTGGATTTCCATCGCGCGGGGCGGCGCAATGATATCCGTGCGGGCGGTAAGGCCGCACGGGGATTCAAGGGAGTCCGGCTCCAGCCATACGGCGGGGGTGCGGGCGGCTCTGCGGTCGGCGCAGGTCCGGACGCTTCGGACGGTCTGCGAGAAGTTGACGCAGGCGAAGCCGACCTTTTTGATGGGGCGTCACCCATCGAAGGCGGATTCTCGGACGGTTCGGACGGTCTTTTCAAGGTTAATGCATATGAGAACGAAAATTCAGATGTAATAACTTCCGGAGAACCGTCCGAAGCGTCCGCGCCGGAGGAGGTTCCGTTTTGAGGCGTGGACGGGACTGCAAGCGCCTTGGTTGTGTGGCTTGGCATAGGATGCTGATTGCGCCGCCGGTTCCGGCCGTGAGCCGCCGGACGCGGCACATACAGCGGGGGACACGCTCATCCTGGCTGAGGCAGTTCGTCTGTAAACAGCAGGGAAAAACAGGCTTTGGGTGGTGTGAGAGACAAGGCGATTGCGTCCGGCCTGTGACGGGACGCGGGGTAAAGGAGTGAGAGATGGCGATCAAGATGATGCTGTTCAAAAACGGGAACACGGGACCTGTGGCGGTGTGCGACGTGTGCGGCAAGCCGATCCGGGATGCGGCGGGCGCGACGGTGTTCTGGCTGCGCGAGCCGGACTTCGGCGAGAAGCCCGGGCATCTTTACGACGCGCTGCTGGTCTGCGAAAACGACGAGTGCGAGATGAAGGCCGAGTCGGGCGGCGG
>MWEJ01000519.1 GCA_002071025.1 Verrucomicrobia bacterium ADurb.Bin070
ACGCAGATCGTCACGCGCATCCTGCATGAGGTGCGGCGCTTCGAGCCCGCTCAGGCGATCGTGCTGACCTTCGCGCCGAAGTTTTTCGAGGCCCTCGGCTTCAAGGTCATCCCCAAAACCCAGGTCATGCATAAGCTTTACATGGGGTGCATCAACTGCACGAAGCACGCCAACCCTTTTACCTGCCCTGAAATCGCGATGGCGCTGGATCTGCGCCAGCCGCCACGCACCTGATCCGGGAGAACGCTTGACCGAAATGAATACACGATACGCCGCCATCCAGTCGATCGCCGCCGCGTTGCCGCGCTTCGCGCGCGCGGAACCCGATGCCTTCCGCGCCGCCCAGCAGGCGTTCGGAAGCTGTGTCTTCAGCGACGTCGTGATGCGGCAGCGCCTGCCGGAACAGGTTTATCTCACGGTTCGGCGCACGATCGATCTCGGCGAGCGGCTCGATGTGTCGGTCGCGGGCGCGGTGGCCGAGGCCATGCGCGACTGGGCGATCGAGAACGGGGCCACGCACTACGCCCATGTCTTTTATCCGCTCACCGGCTTGACGGCGGAAAAACACGACAGCTTTCTGGAGCCGGACGCGCACGGCGGCGCCATCGCCAAGTTCTCGGCCAAGCAGCTTGTCAGCGGCGAGGCCGACGGCTCCAGCCTGCCCTCCGGCGGCCTGCGCGCGACCTTCGAAGCGCGCGGCTACACGGCGTGGGACGTGACGAGTCCCGCCTACATTCTCGAGGCGGCCGGCGGCCGCACGCTCTTTATCCCCTGCGCGTTCTGCGCGTCGACCGGCGACGCGCTCGACAAGAAGACGCCGCTGCTGCGCTCGATGCAGGCGGTCGACCGCCACGCGCGGCGTATCCTCGCGCTGTTCGGCGAGCCCGAGCAGAAGGTGGACGCCAATGCGGGGTGCGAGCAGGAGTATTTTCTGATCGACCGGCGCCTGTTCCTGCTGCGGCCGGACTTGATCAGCGCGGGCCGCACCCTGTTCGGCGCGAAGCCGCCCAAAGGCCAGGAGCTGGAGGATCAGTATTACGGTGCGATCCATGAGCGCGTGCTGGCCTACATGATTGAATGCGAACGGGATCTCACCCGCCTCGGGGTGCCGGTCAAGACGCGCCACAACGAGGTCGCGCCGGGCCAGTTCGAGGTCGCGCCGATCTACGAGCAGGCCAATATCGCCTCGGACCACCAGCACCTCGTGATGTCGCTCCTGCAGCGCACGGCGGCCAAGCACGGTTTCGTCTGCCTGCTGCACGAAAAACCGTTCAAAGGCGTGAATGGGTCGGGCAAGCACGTCAACTGGTCGCTCAACACGCCGACCGCCAACCTGCTTAACCCCGGAGAGACGCCGGAGGCCAACGCGCGCTTCCTGATCTTCTGCGCGGCCGTGATCCGGGCGGTCTCGCTCCACGGGCCGCTGCTGCGCGCGTCGGTGGCGCATGCGGGCAACGACCACCGGCTCGGCGCGTGCGAGGCGCCGCCCGCGATCATCTCCATTTTTCTGGGCGAGCATCTGACCGAGCTGTTCGAACAGGTCGCCGCCAGCGCGTCGCGCGCGCCGCGTCACGGCAAGAAGGCGTTGACGCTCGGCGTGAACTGTCTGCCCCTGCTGATGGCCGAGAAGGGCGACCGCAACCGCACCAGTCCCTTCGCCTTCACCGGCGGAAAATTCGAGTTCCGCGCCGTCGGCTCCAGCCAGTCGGTCGCCGGCCCGATCATGGTGCTGAACGCGATCGTCGCGGATTCGCTCGACACGTTGGCCACGGAATTGGAGACGCGCGTCAGCGGCGATCCCGAACGCCTCAACGCGGCGGTGCAGGCACTGGTCAAAGAGGTGTGGGATGCGCACAGCCGGGTCGTGTTCAACGGTGACAACTACACGGCGGCCTGGCACGAGGAGGCGGTCCGGCGCGGTCTGGAAAACATCCCTTCGGCCGTCGATGCGCTGGCGCAGTACGTGGCGCCTGAGACTATCGCGGCCATGACGCGCCAAGGGGTCCTGACCGAACGCGAGCTGCGCGCCCGGTACGAGATTTATCTGGAGCGCTATATCAAGGACATCGCGGTCGAAGCGCGCCTGACGCAAGAGATCGGCCGCACCCTGATTCTGCCGGCCGTCAGTCAGGCGCAGGGCCGCCTGGCCGACACCGCGTTGAAGCTGCGCCAGCTTGAGCTGCCGGCTGACACCTCGACGCTGGCCGAGGTCAGTCGCTTGACAGTCAGCCTGCAGGAGGAGCTCAATCTGCTGGCCGAAGTCTCACGCGCGGCGGAGGCGCATCACGCCTGCAAGGTCGGCCACGCGCGCTATATGCGCGAGAAGGTGGTGCCGGCCATGGAGCGCGTACGCGAACTGGCCGATGCGCTGGA
>MWEJ01000520.1 GCA_002071025.1 Verrucomicrobia bacterium ADurb.Bin070
CGGGCCGACTGAAGTCGGTACACCAGCCTGTGCCGCATCAGTTCCGCTTTCCCTCGCACTTCGTCTGCCCCCCCCCGTCGCTAACCTAATACGTGCTATCCTTCCTCTGCGGCTCAGATCGTGACGGGTGCTTCCCAGCCCTGGCGGTAGGTGCGGCGCAGCAGACGATCCGCCGCCTCTGAGTTCGGGATGCGCAGCCGCCGGGCGTCCCACACCAGCTCCGTGTCCGGCACGCGGATCGCCACCGTGCCGAGCAGAATCGTCTCGGCCATGGGACCGGTCTGCTGGAAGTGCGACTCACACATCTCGACGCCGAGAATGGCATCCAGGAAGTGATGGTAGTGGTTGCGCGGCGGCAGCTTCGGCTTGGGATAGCCGCCGAACTTGCCCTTAGGCAGCAGCACCGGGCCGGAGGTGTGCGGCAGCAGCAGGGCACCCTCGGTGCCGAGCACCATGGCCGACTCGGCCGGATACTCGGTGAACCCCGCCTCGCGGGCCAGCGCCTGCACCTCCTCAGGCGGATAGATCAGGCCGTCGAACCACTCCATCGTGTAGGGTTTGCCGTCGCTGGCCTTGCAGCCCGGGAAGGTCCAGGTGATGTGGTCGCTCTGCGGCCACACGTCCGCGCGGCGCGCGCGGTCATTCTTCCAGGACGCCTGCACCTCCGCCTTGACGGTCAGGGGGGCGGTTGTGCCCAGCTCCATGCCCTTCCACACCGCATCGAAAATGTGGCAGCCGATGTCGCCGGACCAGCCGGTGCCGAAATCTTGCCACGCGCGCCACTTCGCCGGATGATAGATCTTCGGGGCGTACTCGCGCTCAGGCGCCGTGCCCAGCCACAGGTCCCACGCCAGATGCGCGGGCACGGGCTCGCCCTTCGCCGGACGCGGCCCCACGAGCCGGTAGTCATCAATCGCGCCGGGGCGGTTGGAGCAGAGGATCACCCGCTTCACGGCGCCGATGACGCCCTCGCGCAGCCACTGGACACCGAGGCGGTCGCCCACGCCCGAGGCGTGCTGCGTGCCGAGCTGCGTCACCACGCCCGCTCGCCGGGCCGCCCGAGAAAGCGCACGGCACTCGGCCACGTCGTGACAGAGCGGTTTCTGGCAATAGACATGCTTGCCAGCCCGCATGGCGGTCAGCGCGATCAGCGTATGCATGTGATCGGGCACCGAGGCGTTGATTGAATCGATGCGGCCGCCCTCTTTGTCAAGCAGCTCGCGCCAATCGGTGTAACGGCGGGCGTTCGGCACCAGCGCGGCGGCCTTGTCCAAATGATTCTTGTCCACATCGCAGATCGCCACGATCTCGGTGCGCGCATGAGACTTGTAATTCGTCAGGTCGTTGTAGCCCATGCCGCCCACGCCGATGCAGGCGTGCGCCACCTTGCCGTTCGGGGAAACGCGGCGCGGCCTGACGGTCGAACACCCCGCCAGGGTGCCGGCGGCCGTCACCGCCGTGGACGTGAGAAAATGACGCCGATTCCAGTTCATGCTCATACAACGCTCCTCCTCTTTGATTCACCCCCTGCCGCTTTCACCCGGCAATACTAAGATAGTGTCTTTTCATCATCCCGTTTCAAAGGCGCTTCGTCAACCTTGAATTACGCGGTTGCCAGCCCGGACTTGCATAACGGCCGACCACTCGCCATAATGAAGCCGTCACTTTTTCACAACAAGGAGAGCATGATGCGTAAGAAAATTGTCGCGGGCAACTGGAAGATGAACAAGACGGCGTCTGAAGCTGCCGCGCTGATCGACGGGATCAAGAAAGAGGTCGCGGACGTCGCGCAGGTCGAGGTCGTGGTCTGCCCGCCCTTTACCGATTTGAAGGCTGCGGCCGCCGCCTGCACGGGATCGAACGTGAAGCTCGGCGCGCAGAATGTGCACTGGGAGGCCTCGGGCGCATACACCGGCGAGATTTCGGCCGCGATGCTGAAGGATCTCGGCGTCGAGTACGTGATCATCGGCCACAGCGAGCGCCGCCAGTATTTCGGCGAGACCGACGCGACGGTCAACGCGCGCACCAAGGCCGCGCTGGCCGCCGGGCTGATTCCGATCGTGTGCGTGGGCGAGACGCTCGCCGAGCGTGACGCCGGCAACATGGAGGCCGTGGTGGTGCGCCAGACCAAGGCCGGGCTGGACGGCTTGGGCGGCGATCTCGCCAAGGTCGTGATCGCGTATGAGCCCGTGTGGGCGATCGGCACCGGCCGCACCGCCTCGCCGGCTCAGGCGCAGGAGGTCCACGCCCTGATCCGCCGCACGCTGGCGGAGATCGCCGATGGCGACCTGGCCAACACGATCCGCATCCAGTACGGCGGCAGCATGAAGCCCGAAAACGCGAAAGAGCTGATGAGCCAGCCCGACATCGACG
>MWEJ01000521.1 GCA_002071025.1 Verrucomicrobia bacterium ADurb.Bin070
TCAAGATCATCGAGGACGAGATTCCTGAAGAGTACCGCGAAGAGTGCGAGCGCCTGCGCGTCGAAATGGTTGAGAAGGCGGCCGAACAGGACGACGCCTTGATGAACAAGTACTTTGAAACCGGCGAGCTGACCATCGACGAGATCAAGAAGGGCCTGCGCAAAGGTACCGTCGCGCGTACGATCGTTCCGACTTATTGTGGCACAGCGTTCAAGAACAAAGGCGTCCAGCCGCTACTCAACGGCGTGATCGATTACCTGCCCTCGCCGCTGGACATCGGCGCTGTCGCGTCCGCCGACAACCCGGAGGCCAAGCGCCAACCCGACGACAAGGATCCTTTTGCCGGCCTGGCCTTCAAGATTCTTTCGGACAAGCACATGGGCAAGATCACCTTTGTGCGCATTTACTCCGGCACACTGCGCGTGGGTGACTCGATCTACAACAGCACGATGGATCAGGACGGGCGCATCGGACGCCTGTTCCGCATGCACGCCAACCATCAGGAGGCGTTGGAAGAGGCTTATGCGGGCGACATCGTGGCGGTGGTCGGCCTCTCTAAGACCCGCACGGGCGACACGATCTGCGATCCGAAGAATCCGATTGTGCTGGAGTCGATCGAGTTCCCGGCGCCTGTGATCGCGATCGCCATCCGCCCGGCGTCGCGCGGCGACAACGAGAAGCTCGGCAATGCGCTGCATTCGCTGGCGCAGGAAGATCCGACCTTCGTCGTGACCTTTGACCAGGAGACCGGCGAAACCATCATTGCCGGCATGGGCGAACTGCACCTCGAAATCATTGTGGACCGCCTGCGCCGCGAATTCGGCGTCGCGTGTGAGGTCGGCAAGCCGGAGGTCGCCTACCGCGAGACCATCCGCCACCAGATCGAGGGCGAATACAAGCATGTCAAGCAGTCCGGCGGACGCGGCCAGTACGCCCACGTCTGCCTGCGTCTCGAGCCCCAAGAGCCGGGACGCGGCTTCTCCTTCGTCAACGAAGTCAAGGGCGGCGTGATCCCCAACGAGTATATCCCGGCCGTCGAAAAGGGCGTCATCAAAGCCATGGAGAGCGGTCCCTGCGGCGGCTTCCCGGTGGTGGACGTCAAAGTGGCCGTCTATTTCGGCTCCTATCACGAGGTCGACTCGAACGAATTCGCCTTCATTGAGTGCGCGCGCCAGTGTTTCAAGCAGCTCTTCCTCAAGGGCAACCCGCAGCTCCTCGAGCCGATCATGAGCGTCGAGGTGGCGGTACCCGAAGAGTATATGGGTACGGCGACCGGCTCGATCTGCTCGCGCCGCGGCCGCGTCGAAGGCATGGACGACAAGGGCGGCAGCAAGCTGGTGCGCGGTTTCGTCCCGCTCGGCGAGATGTTCGGCTACTCGAATGCGATCCGCACGGTCACGCAGGGGCGCGGCACCTTCACGATGACCTTCGAGCGCTACGAGGGCGTGCCCTTCGAGTTGTCCGAAACGATCATCGAGAAGCGCAAGAAGGAAGGCAAAGTCCGCGGCTAGGGATCAGGTTTCTGGTTCCTGGTTCCTGGCTGAGTCAGATTTGTCGGACTCTTCGAGGTCATCTTTCATCCGGCAGGGCGATCTCAACGAGACCGCCCTGCCGGTTTTGTGTCTCGGGCTTCTGGTTACTGCAACTTCCCCTTTTTAAGCCCTAATAACACGTTTTAAGCCTTAAAAGGGCGCGGATTCTTCGTCGGGGTGGGGCTCACGTTGGAGCGGTGCCGATCCGGCGTTCACGGGATTGCGCGGAATGCCGAATGCCACCACACCCAGCGACTGCTCAAGGACCTTGCCGAGACCGAAAGCCTCCACCGCATTGAACAGCATGCGGATGCGGGCGGTCGACTCCGGCTCGCTCTTGGAGCGACGCGAAACCTCCAGCGCGTACCCGGCGTACGGCTCGGTCTGATGCGTCAGGTTGATGACAGTCGTGGCGCTCCGATTGTCATGGTAGAGACCCTTGCCGTCGGAAATCGTCGCGGCCTGACCCGTGAACACCAGCAGCATCTGGCACAGGTCTGTGAAGTTGAGCTTCACCGTGATCCGGTTCTGCCAGTCAAACGTGGCGTGCTGACGTGTTCCCTGCTCTGTTGAACCGCTGGCCACGCTCTTCTGTTGCGCGAGCGTCATATAGATCGCGCCGTCACGTTCGCCGGTTGCCGGCACCATCTCCAGATGCGCCGCGCTGCCGCTGCCCTTGCCGTTGGCGTGATAGAACGAGAGGCGCGGGCGATAGGTGCGCAGCGTGGCGGTGTCGGTGTCGCTAGTGCGCGTCGGTGCCGCGAGGGTGTTTGTTCCGTTTGTCATGTCAACCTCCTTGCCTGTTGGGTTAGGCGTTTGCGTTTCACGATCCGTTCGTGA
>MWEJ01000522.1 GCA_002071025.1 Verrucomicrobia bacterium ADurb.Bin070
GGAGCCAACGATCCGGATCGAACGGACGACCTGATCATTACGAATGATCTGCTCTACCAGCTGAGCTACGTTGGCCTTAGAAACGGGTGTCACTATACCGATTCTTGGGTTGTGAAGTCAAGCGCGCGACCGTGAAAAAGACAAAAAAAACCGGTTCCGGGGGGTTGACGGCGGCGGCCGGTTTTGGCATACTGCCTTCCACTTTTGCACCCGTGGTGGAATTGGCAGACACGTAAGATTCAGGTTCTTATGCCGAGAGGTGTGGGGGTTCAAATCCCTCCGGGTGCACCATAGTTTTTTTTCAGGCACTGCCCCCTTCGTCTATCGGCTAGGACATCAGGTTCTCATCCTGGAAAGAGGGGTTCGACTCCCCTAGGGGGTGCCAACTGAAAGAACCTATTGAATACCAGCGGTTTACAACGACCGCTGGTTTTTCTTTTTCATAGACAGCCTCTACACGCTCCACTCGCGGCGTCACACGTTCCGCACACGGTTGAGCGAGGCGGGTGTGTCGGATGACCTGGCCAAATGGCTGGGCGGCTGGACCGAGGACACGACGGCGGCCCGCTACGACCACGCGGAGCGCATCGCCGAGTTGCGGGCTGCCGTAGAGAGAGCGAAGTAGACCTTGCGTAGATTCCGGCGGCGCTTGAACACAAGAACGGTACTTGCTACCTTAACAAACATCAAGGGTGATGTCTTTCCATTCGAACTGATATGCGGGTGAGGCGTAGAAATTGGTTGTCAGACAAACATCTTTCGATCTGCTTGAAGAGTGCCCGGGTTAAAGGGTCGTAGTTGTACTTTGAATGACACAAGAAAGGCGGCATCAAGCCGCCTTTCTTGCTTGTAGCATGGCCGTCCGACGCGGACGGTTTCACTTGCCCTTCTTCAGTTCCTCGGCCAGCCATTCGTCTGTGGTGAGGTTCTTGTCACCGCCACCAGACGCCGGAGGCTTCGCGGCCTTGCCGGTCAGCTTCTCGAGCCGGTCGGCCTCGGCTTTGAGTGCGTCTCGTTCTGTCTTGAACGTGTCCTTCGCCTCACCACTCAAGGGGTCGAGCCGGGCATCACGCCAGCAGGCGCGAGGCGGCGGCGCCGCCCTGCTCGAGGGCGCTCACCATCTCTGCGGTGATGCGGATCTCCTTGAACTTGGCGTTGCCCGGCGCCTCGAACATGATCTCCATCATCAGGTCTTCCATAACGGCCCGCAGGCCGCGCGCGCCGGTCTTGCGTTGCGTGGCCAGTTTGGCCATGCCGCGCAGCGCCGCGTCATCAAAGGCGAGCGTGACGCCGCCCATCGACAGCAGCTTCTGGTACTGGCGCACCAGGCAGTTCTTGGGCTCGGTGAGGATCCGCACCAGATCGTCCTCGGTCATCTCGCTCATCGAGGTGAGCACCGGCAGGCGGCCGACGAACTCCGGGATCAGCCCGAAGCGGATCAGGTCTTCTGGCTGCACGGCCAGCGGCGCGGGGCGCCCGTCTTTGGCGGCGGGCTTGCGCGCGCTCTTGTGCTGCTCGCCGTAGCCGATGGTCTTGCGCCCTTCGCGCTGGCGCACGAGAGCTTCCAGCCCCACGAAGGCGCCGCCGCAGATGAAGAGGATATTGCGCGTATTGATCGCGATGTACTCCTGCTGCGGGTGCTTGCGGCCGCCCTGCGGCGGCACGCGCGAGACGGTACCCTCAAGGATTTTGAGCAGCGCCTGCTGCACGCCTTCGCCGGAGACGTCGCGCGTGATCGAAACGTTCTCGGTCTTGCGGGCGATCTTGTCGATCTCATCGATGTAGACGATGCCGCGCTCGGCCTTGGCCACGTCCATGTCCGCCGCCTGAAGCAGGTAAAGCAGGATGTTTTCGACATCCTCGCCCACATAGCCCGCCTCGGTGATGGTGGTGGCGTCGGCGATCGCGAACGGCACATCCAACAGCCGCGCCAGCGTGCGCGCGAAGAGCGTCTTGCCGCAGCCGGTGGGGCCGATGAGCAGGATGTTGCTCTTCTCGATCTCCACGTCTGCGAAGGGGTCGGATTTGCCGCCCGCCGGCTGGTTCAAGCGCTTGTAGTGGTTGTGCACCGCGACCGCGAGCATTTTCTTGGTATGGTCGTGGCCGATGATGTACTGGTCGAGGAATTTCTTGATCTCAGCGGGCGGCGGCACTTTGAGGGCCGGCAGCGCGGACGCGCCGCCGCCGCCCTTCTTTTTGGCCGGCGCGTTCTCGGTGATGATACGGGTACAGATCTCGACGCAGTCCCCGCAGATGTTCGCGCCGGGGCCGGGAATGATCAGCGCGCCGGCCCGCGCGCTCTTGCCGCAGAACGAGCAAACCATGTCGTCCGGCGAAGTTGGGGTGCGACGGGCCATCTTATTTCTC
>MWEJ01000523.1 GCA_002071025.1 Verrucomicrobia bacterium ADurb.Bin070
CAGAGGGCAGAGGGCAGCGGTGCGCTACAGACCGCGCGCGGCCAAGCCGTCTTCGTCCAGTCCCAGATAATGGCCCAGCTCGTGCAGCAGGGTGTCGCGCACTTCTTGGCGGAAACGTGCGACATTATCTCCGGTCTCGTCGCGGATGTTTTCGACAAACAGGCGGATGGCGCCCGGCAGCGGTTCGAGGTCGTCCGCAGCCTCGGCAAAGCTGGCGCCGACAAAGAGACCGAGCAGGTTTTCGTCGTCGCCCTCTTCCGACTGCTCGTCAGGCACAGGACGCGGCTCCAGCGTGATCGACAACCCCGCAAGGCAATCCCGCAGATCGGCCGGCAGCGCCGCGCACACCGCGGCCACCTCTTGATCCGCCAGCTTGTACCAGTCCCTCGCCAACGCCTTCCCTCCGCGGCCGCCCTGCGTCTTTGCGGTATTCTCCCCCTCCCCCTCTCTCGCGTCTCGGCGCTATGCCAGCGGCGCGAGCAGGTCGTGCTTATGGAGCAGGCCGACGGCGCGCACATCGAGCGTGTGACCGGCGCGGTAGGAGACCACGCGCCCGACGAAGCGGCCGGCGTCGATCAGCGCGATCGCGGCCAGCAGGTCGAGCGTGGCACGGTGCCAGACCGGCTCGAGCGCCTTGCCGCTGTCCGTCTGCACGAAGCGCGGCTCGCCGTAGAACTTGCGCCTGCCGTGGATCAGGATATTGTCGGTCGTGTACCCGAGATTGCGCGTGTCCGCAAAGAGAAAGCCAAACGCGCGGACCATCAGCATCTGGCTGTGCGAAGCGTTGGTGCGTGCGAACGCGCCGTGGCGGAAGTTCGCCGGCGTGACATCAAAGACGATGCGCTGCCGGCCGATGATCGAGTTGAAATCGATCGCCACATCCAGACGCAGTTTCTTCTCTCCGTTCTCGGGCGGCAGGAAAGTCAGGAAGTCGTTGCGGTCGCCGCCGAAGGTGACCGGCTCCCTGACCGTCACATACCGCGCGGGCTCGTCGCGCTCGACGATCCCGCACTGTTCGACCGCCTCGACCAGATCGATGCTGCTGCGGTCAAAGAGCGGGGGGTCGCCGGCGTTGGTGCTGATCACCACGTCGTCCACGCCCATGCCCAGGCGCAGGGCGATGATGTGCTCGACCATGCGCAGGTAGTTGTGCGGGTTGCCGCTGCGCAGCACGATGTTGCGCGCGGAGGTCCACACGTTGCGGATCGAGACCCGCGTCATGAGCTGTTCATCGAGATCGGTGCGGTCGATCCACCAGCCGGGATCGGCCGAAGGACCGAAGGTCAGCGTGCGCTGGGCGCGTCCGGTAAAGGTGCCGGGGCCGGTCACCGACCGTTCGCCGCCGAGCGTCGTGCGGCGCGGCGAATAACCGGTGTCGCCCTCGCACAGCATTACCTGATCCACGGGCTGGGCGTGAAACCGCTCAACCGCCTGCCGCACCGACTGGGTCTCGCCCAGCAGAATCCTGCCGGGCGGGTATGAAAACTCCATAGACTCTCTCGCTCTCGCCTATTTTTTCTCGGCGGCCTGCGCCGCCTTGGCGGCCTTTTCAGCCTTCATTTTCTCGTACGCCGAAGGCGTTTTGCCCGCCTCGGGTTTCTCCTCGGTCTTGACGCCCGCGGCGTCGAGCAGCTCTTTGAGATGTTTGACATAGGCCTCGGCGCCGCCCTCCTTGTATCCGGTCTTGCCGAGCTGCTTGCCTTCGGCATCGAGCAGAAACACAGAGGGATAACCGCGCACGCCGTATGCGGCCGCCAACTCGCTGTTCTGCTTCTTGACCGAATCGGCCAGCTTCTTGCCGCGCGGGAAGTCCGCCTCAAACAGGATGAGATTGTCGGCCGCGAACTTCTCGAACTCCTTGGTGTCGAGCGCCTCTTTCTTGAGGCGTACGCACCAGCCGCACCAGTCGCTGCCGGTGAAGAAGGCGAAGATCGGCTGCTTGAAGGCCGCCGCCTCCTTTTTGGCCTGCTCGAAATTGTCCATCCAGCCCTTGGACTTCTCGGGCTCCTTCTCTTTCTTCGTCCAGGACTGCGCCTGCACACAGGCGGCAACCATGGCCGCTGCACACGTGATCAGCAATGTCTTCTTCATGCCTGTTCCTCCGAGTCCTTGCCCGTGCGCCGACACCTCGTTCACCCTGAAACGGCCAGCCGCCGCGCCAAACGGGGCAAGCCGGGGTCGCGCGCGCCCAAGGTCGCCAGCACCCCGCCGGAGTCTGCCTGGGCACGCATGAGGGTCTCAGCGTCATCAAGGTTTCTGACGCACACGACTTTAACACCTTTTTCACGGAGCAGGGAAGCCAAAACGTCGCTGCCGACCGAGCGGTCAGCGGTGCCGCCCGCGTCGTAGACCGGCGGCAGCAG
>MWEJ01000524.1 GCA_002071025.1 Verrucomicrobia bacterium ADurb.Bin070
GGCGACGGCCCGCGCAGCGTGCTGGAAAAAGCCGACCGCTGGCAGCGCAAATAGGTCAGCGCTTTTTTTTCTTCTTGGGCTCTTTACGTGCCAGATCCAGGAACGGCGCGCGTAGTAGCGCGCTCTCGGACAGCACGTCGGCTTCCTGATCAACCGGCTCGTCTGCGGCTCCCGGCGGCACGTCAACCGCCTGCCAAGTCCCTTTGGGGACAGGCTTGAGCAGTTCCCACAAACGCTGCTTGAAGGCCGTCACGCCCGCATCCGCCGGGTCAAGTGCGGAGAGCGGCAGCGGCGAAACGCCGGTTTTCTTCACGAAACGCGGCAGGTTGGCGATCGCCTCGTCCGTGTCCATCTTGTTCGCCAGCACCAAGGCGGGGCGCTCGAGCAACGCCGCGTCGTGCTGTTCGATCTCGCGGCGCAGCGTCAGATAATCGTCCCACGGCTGGCGGTTGTCCGTGCCGGCCATGTCGATGACATAGACCAGCACGCGCGAGCGGGCGATGTGCTTGAGAAAATCGATGCCGAGCCCGACGCCCGAAGCCGCGCCCTCGATGATGCCGGGGACATCGGCCACGCGGAGCTGAGAAAAGTCCGGGTAAAGGATTGTGCCGACGATCGGATTGAGCGTCGTGAACGGATAACTGGCGATTTTCGGCCGGGCCTCGCTGACACAGGCGAGCAGCGAGGATTTTCCGGCATTGGGGAAACCGAGCAAGCCCGCGTCCGCGATGGTCTTCAGCTCCAGCTTCAGCCGGAACTCCTCGCCCAACTCGCCGGGCGTGTGCTCGGTCGGCACCTGATGGGTCGAGGTCTTGAAGTGGACGTTACCGAGCCCCCCTTTGCCTCCACGCGCAATGACAACTTCCTGGCCGTCCTCCACGACATCCGCGACCAGCGCGCCGGTCTCGGCATCAAAGACCGAGGTCCCGCACGGCACCGGCACGTAAAGGTCATTCCCCGCGCGTCCGTACATCTTCTGCCCGCGACCGGCCACGCCGTCCTCGGCGAAAAGCAGCGGGGCAAAATAGAGCGCGATCAGCGAATCGACATCATGGCTGCCGCAGAAAATCACGTGGCCCCCGCGGCCGCCGTCGCCGCCGTCCGGACCGCCCTCCGGAACGCAGGCCTCGCGCCGGAAACTGCTGCTGCCGTCGCCACCCTTACCGGCCCGCACCTGAACCGTCACATGATCGACAAACGTACGTGTTTTCACAGTCTCATTTCACGCGCCCGCCCAGGACGCAAAACGGCACCACAAAGGGTGCCGTCGGCCTTTGCCGAAGAACGACCGGCAAAGGAATTTCGGATTCAGCCTCGTTTACTCCGCCGCCGCTGCGACGGGAAACACGCTGACGATCGAGCCTTCCTTCTGGAACTTCACGGCACCGTCGACCAGCGCGAACAGGGTGAAGTCACGTCCGCAACCGACATTCGCGCCGGCATGGACTTTGGTTCCGCGCTGACGAATGATGATCGACCCCGCCTTGACAACCTGTCCGTCGTAGCGTTTGACACCCAGACGTTTGGCGTTGCTGTCGCGCCCGTTTCTTGCTGCTGCTGCACCTGCCATAACTCACACTCCTCCGCTTAGGCGAACGCCTTGACCGTCGCAACCGTCAGTTCCTGACGATGCCCGACCTTACGGGCATAGCCCTTCCGGCGCTTCTTCTTAAAATTGATCACTTTTTTGCCCCGCTTGTGGCCGACGATCGTCAAGATCACCTTCGCGCCCTTCACGTACGGCATGCCGATCTTCAGTTCGTTGCCATCCGAACACGCCAGAACCGTTTCCAGTTCCACGTCCTGTCCGGCTTCGGCATCCAAACGCTCAATCTCAACCGTGTCACCCGCGGCCACGCGATACTGCTTGCCACCGGTTTCTAGAACCGCATACGCATCCATGTTATGATCCTTCATCGATGAGGAATTCGCCAACTCCGGAAACCTTCCGCCGGAACGAATAGGACGTATAAATTAACCGATTCTCGCATGGACTGTCAAGCGGCCATCCTGCTTTTTTTGTGATGCGCAAAACGCCTCGTTCATGCTTCCCGTCCGGTATCCCTGCAGGTCGAGCGCCACATACCGGAAGCCTGCCGCCTTGACCGTCTCGACAATCAGGCGGCGCTCCTCGGCCGCCACCGCGCGCTGCAGATCGGCCTCCGGCACCTCGATGCGCGCGACATCGCCGTGATGGCGCACCCGGCAGTGCGCGAACCCCGCCGCCTTCAACGCCTCTTCGGCGTGTTCTACCTGCCCCAAAGCCTCGGCGGTCACCGGCGACCCGTAGGGAATGCGCGACGCCAGACACGCCATGGCCGGCTTCTCGGCCGTCGGCAAACCGGCGCGCGCGGAGAG
>MWEJ01000525.1 GCA_002071025.1 Verrucomicrobia bacterium ADurb.Bin070
AGCACCAGCCACAATGCGGGGGCGGAGAGCAGCGTGCTGAGCAGAATCACATTGCCGGCGAATTCAGGGTCGCCGTGCAGTTGCCGGGCATAAATGTAGGCCGAAGAGGCCGTCGGGCACGCGAGGAAGATCAGTGTCAGCAGGGTCTCTTCCGGAGAGAGCCCGCCCATCCGGCAGAGCAGGCCGCCCGCCAGCGGCAGGACCGCCACATTGAAGGCCGCGGCCAGCATCGCCGCCCCCAGCCCGTCGCGGATGTTGCGCATGCTCAGCCCGGCCCCGATGCTCAGCAGCGCCAGCGGCAGCGCCATCCCGCCCAATGAGCCCAGGCTGCGCGACAGCGCCACCGGCAGCCGGAGGCCCGCGAATGAGATGGCCAACCCCGCCAAGCAGGAAAGCACCTGCGGATTCGTCGCGATTTTTTTGCTCACGGCGACCATCAGGTCTCTCCCGCTTGCGCCGCCTGCGCCGCCGGTGTCGCGCATGACGATCACCGACATGATGTTGAAGACCGGGATCATGGGCGCGACGGCCATGCTGGCCATCTCGACGAGTTTCTGTCCCTGCGGATGCGACCCGAGCGCATAGAGGATCACGGGCAAGCCGACGAAGGCGGTGTTGCAGTGAAAGCTGGTGTGGATGAAGGTTTTGCGGCGGGGCAACGGCAGCCTCAGGCAACGGGCCGCTCCCGCTCCCAGCAGCGCGACGGCCAGAGAGGCGACGGACATCACGGCAAATATCCGCCAGGCATCCGTCAGCGAAAGACGGGCCTCGGAGATGTTCTTGAACAGCAGGCAGGGGAGGCCGATCCAGTAGGCGAATTTCGCGGCGGTGTGGAAAAACCGGTCATCCGCGAAACGGACGCGCAACAGCAGGAAGCCCAACAGCACAAGCACAAAGACCGGCGCCAGCGCGCTGATTACATGCATGCCGGTTGCCCTCCCCAGTCGACCCACTCCAACGGCTTCGGTATCCGTACCTCCGCCGTCCAACCGATCTCCCGCATCTCGCGTTCAAACGTCGAAAGGCTGACCCGTTCGCCTGCCGCCTCCAGCGGCGTATCGAAGAAATCAAAGTGCGTCGGGACCACGACGCCGACCGTCACGCAGCGCATCAATTTCGGCAAAAAATCGGGAGCGCGTCCTGAAATGCCCAGCAGCAGATAGTCACAGACGACTCCCGCCAGCGCGTCGGGCAAAAAGTTCGCGCTGCCGAGGTTCAACACGCGAAGTCCCCCGAAATCGAACAGCAGCGCGAACGTTCCACCTTCCAGAAAGTCGGACACGCGCGACATCGCCTTGGGTACCGTCTCGTAGGTTCCAGGGTACAGCATCGGCTGTTTATGGCACGACGTCAGAAAGGTCGCCTGAAACCCGGTCTCCTGCAACGTCTCTCCAGCTTTCACCTCTTTTAGCTGCGACGCGGGAACACCCATCGCCAAGCAGATGTTGCGCGTCGTCCGCGAGCCGATCACGCGCGCACCGAAGCGCCGGGCGATTTCCGGCACGTCCGCGAGATGGTCCCAGTGCGAGTGCCCCACAAAGACGATATCGGCATGCTCGAGGTGCGCAGCCACACGGTCAGGCACACAGATTTCATTCAGGCTGCGCGTGAGATAAGGATCCAGCAACACCGACTGTCCCTTGTAGACGAACTCAAACCCGTTCGTTCCTAACCACCGCATCTTCATCGCGCTCCTATTGACTACCACAAGAGAGCGACCAGTCCCATAACAAGGGCAACGAAAATCGCCCACCAGACGGTCACGTTGCGCCAGCCTTTGCCCAGATCGTTGAAGATGTTGATCTTGCGCCAGTTGATGGTCAGTTCATCGGTCACCTGTTCCGGCGCGGGCGGGGCCGTCATCAAACTGACAACGACACACGTCACGGCGCAGACAAACCAGTTGAGGATCGCCTGATTCGAATACGGCTCCAGCCAGCGCGGATGCGCCGGACAGAATTGGATGAACAGCTTCATCGCGATGCCGAATGCAAAGCCGAGAAACACCGCCGTGGCCGCTCCCTTGCCGTTGATGCGCTTGAAGAGAATGCCCAGCAGGAACACCGCCGCGAACGGCGGCGCGAAAAAGGCGTACAGGGTCTGGATATAGACGAACAGGCTGCCCCCCAGCCGCTCGATGAACATCGCGATCACCATCGCGATCAGCAGAATCACCACCGTCGAGACGCGCCCGACAAAGATCAACTGCTTGTCCGTGGCGTTCTTTTTCAACTGCCGCTTGAAAATGTCCATCGTGAACACGGTGGACGTCGAGTTCAGCACCGCGTTGACCGTGGACTGGATCGCGCCGAACAAAGCCGCCAGAAAGATGCCGCGGATGCCGGCCGGCAGCAG
>MWEJ01000526.1 GCA_002071025.1 Verrucomicrobia bacterium ADurb.Bin070
GGCCTACACGATCTTGACCTGCACGGGCACGCGGAGCGGCGCCTTTGCCGGCACGAACCTGCCGCAAGGCTGGAGCGCTTCCACCCACACGCCGGGCGTCGTGAAGCTCGTCTATGCCAGCGGCACGCTGATCCGTCTCCGCTGACCCGATGCAGCCCCGCGGGGCATCGGTGAGCGGCAGGGGTGGTGCGGGGGACGTGCGTGTTTGGGGCGAAGCACAGTCGGGCGCGGGCGTCCGCGCCCGCACTGTGAAAGGCCGGGCGCGATGCAGATGCGCGGTTTCGCAAAACAGCGTCTTTTTTTGCGCAAACGGAGAGGATCAACCTGTTTCTCGTGTGATATGCTGTCCGTGTTGTTGTGGAGAAAGCGTGTCGCCTGAAAAGGCGTGAACGTCCGGCGTGGCACGCACGACGGCGGGTTCGCAAAATACAGAGGCGAGTTCGCATAACCTAGATTGCAGCGTGACGGCGCTGTGTGGCAAGCTGGCTTCAAAAAGAGGAGACAGGATATGAAACGTTTAGGCACTGTCCTTGTACTCGTATGCGGGCTCTCGTTCACCGCTGCGTTCGCCGACACGATCATCGGCCCGGACGCGACCGTCGCCGTCACCAACAGCGAGGCGCTGGGCTCCGATCCGGTGCAGCTCAAGACCGGAGCCATCCTCGTGTTCCCGGGAGCGGACGCCGGCGTCGCGGGCCTCAACGAATACACCCGCACCGCCGCCACCTCTGTCGGAACACCCTACCTTAATCCCTACGGCACCTTCACGCGCGTCATCGACTCCGCCTATTGGGCGACCAACAAGATCACCGAGACTCAAACAGAGTACGTTTATACCGGACGCTGGTACCTTCCTGAAGCCGGGCTGTACAGTTTTTACGAACACATCGACGATCATGCGGCCCTCGGCATCGACGGCCAGGTGATCTTCAGAAACAGGGTCTACAACGAGCCGACGTGCGTGCAGGACATCCCGCTGGCGGCCGGCTGGCACGGCGTCGAGATCCGCGTTTTCAACGGTAATTCAGGCGGCGGGGCGGCTTCCGGGCTCCTGAGCGGCATCCTCTTCAGTCCCAGCAACGATCTCATCAGCGTGGAGAACCAGACCAACGCCTTCGCCTTCGGCGACCCCGGCGACGGCAGCGTGCTGCGCGCCGCCCATAACGGGCACCTCGGCCAGAAGATCCTGGTCGAGGGTACGGCTGCCCTGAACCTTGCCGGCCATGACATGGCGCAGCCGTTCCGCCTTCTCGGCGGCCTGCTGCAACTCACGAACACGACCGGCGCGGCGCGGCTTGTCGTGGACGGCGCGGACGCGCTGGACTTCGGCGCGACGGGTCTGGAGATCGACTACCCGCCCTTCAATCTCGATGTGGCCTTCAGCAACGCCGCGCCCGACGCGTGTCTGACCTTCCGCGACCTGGCCACGCTGTACGCCCGGCCCACCTCCTGCGTCTGGCGCGTGGCCGATAACGCCACGCTTGCGCTGGCCGGCACCAACCTGCTCGGCACGGGCGACATCGCACTGACCAACCATAACATCATCGTTCTCACGCGCGATGCGGTCGCGCAGGACGCCGTGATCCGCGTGCAGGGCACCAACCTCACGGCCGCGATCAAGCCGTGCTGGCTGGACGTCCTCGGCAAGTGGAACGGCACGCAGGCGACCTTTACGAACGACATCGCGCTGGAAGGTGTCGGCTCGACGGCCCTCTTCCCGGTCAACCAAAACTGCAACCTTCAGGGTGCGATCACTGGCACCGGCACGGTGGCCAAGACCGGCAATAGCCGCCTCGAGATTCTTGGGCACCTCGGGAGAATCTGTGGGTGACGGTTGATTAAAAGGGGCGCATCCGGGTATCCTTCTTGTTGTCAACACAAAGGAGGATGAACAACACCGGATGCGCGTAGAAACGTTACTAAACCACATGGAGCACTACAAGGGCTTTGTGTACGAGGCCTGCGAGTTGAACCGGGATGCCGACGCACTGGAGGTGCTGATCCGTGAACGGGCTGGCACACGGGTGTCGTGTCCCCGGTGCGGGAGGCGCTGCACGGTGTACGACCATCTGCCGCCGCGCCGGTACTGGAGCGTGCCGCTGCGCATGGTTGAGGTGGTGCTGGTGTACGCGCCGCGCCGGGCGGACTGCCCGTCGTGCGGGCCGCACGCGGAGCAAGTCCCGTGGGCGGAGGGCAAGAGCCCGCTGACGAAGTCGTACGCCTGGTTTCTGGCGCGGTGGGCGAAGCGGCTTCCGTGGAACAAGGTGGCCGGGATCTTCGGCTGCGGCTGGCACCAGGTGTGCGAGGCCGTCCGCCAGGCCGTGGACTGGGGGCTGGAACAC
>MWEJ01000527.1 GCA_002071025.1 Verrucomicrobia bacterium ADurb.Bin070
GTAGAGCCACGGCACCGGCACACGCGTGACGCGAGAGTGCGCGAGTGCGGACATGGCGCAATAGCCGAGCAGCACGGCGTTGTCCACCGGGTGGAGTGCGATGTAGCAGTACCAGCCCTGCGGGTTGCCTTCAAGTACTTTGATGTTCCGCCACGTCTTGCCGTCGTCCTTCGAAAGCGCCGTGCTCAGCGGCACACGCCGGGCGCTGAGGCTCGCGGGAATGGCGGCGTGGTCATTCCAGACCAGCAGCAGATCGCCCGTCGAAGGCAGGCGCTTGATCGAGGCAGGCGAGACGGGGGACCGGATAGCTGAGGCCACGGGGGGTGTCCACGTGTCACCCCCGTCCGACGAATACGCGAGATACTGGCACCCGCCGCTCGCGCGGATGAACATCATCACGCGTCCGTCCTTCAGCTCGACCACGCCGGGCTCCTGCGTGGTGATGCGCACGCCGGCCGCGTCGTACCCTTTCTGCGCGGTCGCGCTGCGGCGCCACGTCACGCCGTTGTCGTCCGACAGGTAGCACATCAGGGTCCCCTGCCAGTCTGCCGCGGCCGCCCCCTGCGGCCAATGCAGGCTGACCGGCAGGATCAGCCGCCCGCCCGTGAGCTGGACCGCGCGGTCGTTGTTCATGACATAGTACCCGACCTCATCGACGATGCACGTGACCGGTGCGCCCCACGTCGCGCCCTCGTCGGTCGAAAGCCGCAGCACCGGGCGGCAATCCTGCTCGTTGTTCTTGCGCAGATAGAAGAGCGCGATCGCTCCGCTCTGCAGGCGCAGCAGGCTCACGGACATGACGTTCATGCCCCCCTCGTTCGACACGACGAGCCGGTCCTCGGATGTCCAGGTCCGACCGTCGTCGGACGAGATCCGGGCGGCCAGGCAGGCCGGGTCATGGTCCCCCCCGGCACCCGCGGTGTAGTGTGTGTAGACAAAGAGGATACGGCCGTCCTTCAGTGTGACGAACGCGCCCTCGCTGTTGCGCGGGTTGCCCGTGTCAGGGGGCAGCTCGAGCGTCCGCACGGGAACCTCCGACACCGAGGCGGATTGCGGTCCGGCGGCCGGCGGCGGATCAAGCTGCGCATCGAACCACGCGTCCAGCGCGGCCTGGAGGGAACGATACGTCCCGGACGTTTGGGCGATCCAGTCGAGGTCATGGCCCCGCACAGTCTCCCGGAGCAGCACCACACCTTCCTGCTGCAGCAGAGTCAGGCCGGGATTCGCCAAAGCCGGATCGAGCCCCACGGCGGTCCAGGCGGAACCGGCAAACGGCAGGGCATAGTTGACCAGCCATGAAGCCTGCCGCACGAACGTCTCCTCGTTACTGATGTTCAGGAAGCCGGGCAACATCGAAACAAACACCGCATGGGGATTGTGGTTACGTATCACATTGTGCGCCGCTGCCAGCGCCTCCAGCGACGCGGCCTGTTCAGGCAGGGTGGCCACAGTCACGTCCGCAGCCGGGAAGCGCCGCCGCACCATCGCGCGGACGCTGTCCGCAAGCGACGCCGGCACCATCAGCTTGACGGGGAGTCCGCCCCTCAGGCGGGCGAGCAGGCTGCCGCAGACCGGCTGCTGCGGCGCGACGTCCGCCAGCGAGACCGCCGTCCCGGAAAGCGCGGAGGCGACCTTTTCCGCCATGCGTTTATGCCCAGCCATCGAGGGATGGATGGTTTCGCTCATCAGCAGCCGCCAGGAGCGAGCATCTGTCGCCTTCAGCGTCTGCCACTCGGCGTAGACGTCGACTACGGGGATCTGTAACTCCACGCCTGTCTGCCGGATCAGTTCGGCGAACTCACCGACGCGCTCCGGCGGCCGGTCAGGCGCCGCCTCAGGATAGACGGGGTTCTGCGTGCACAGGATCGTCTCCGCGCCCGCGTCCCGGCAACGGCCGACCATCGTCTTCAGGTTGTTGACAAACGCAACTTTCTTTGCGGCATCCTGCTCTGATGTGACCGCGCCGTAGGCCAGATCGTTCATGCCGAACATGATCACCACCAGATGCGGCGTGCGGTCCAGCACATCCGCCTGCATGCGCGCCAGACCCTGGGTGCTCGTGTTCCCGCTGACGCCCGCATTGAACACGGTCACGTCCGCCTTCGGGAAGAGCCGGTTCAGCGCAAGCTTGAGCATTTCCGGCCATGCCCTCCTGCCCCCGCTGTGGTAATAGACGCCTGTGATGCTGTCGCCGAAGCAGACGATGCGTACCGGCTCGCGCGCCTCTGCCAGAAGCCGCGCCGCCTGCAGCCCCGCAGTGGGCTGCGCACGGAGCGGCAGCCAGGCCAAACAGAGGCAGACAAGCGCCACCGAAAGGCGCATCCATGAGTAAACGCTCAT
>MWEJ01000528.1 GCA_002071025.1 Verrucomicrobia bacterium ADurb.Bin070
GAACGCCTCTTCGAGGCCGACCACCAACTCCAGCAGGCAGACCGAATCCACGCCGTACGCATCGACCAGTGACGCATCCGTCACGATCGCCTCGGGCGCCACGTTCAAGAACAGGCGCTCGACAATCATCTCTTTGAGCTTGGCCTCAACCGTCGCGATATCCATCAGCACGTTCCCCCTTCGTGTTGGACTGCGCCTCTCACTTCAAGTTTTTTTCGATATACTGCAGATGCTCGATCAGCGTCCTGTACTGCTTATCCGCGCGCACCTTCATCATAACCTGCATCACGATCACCAAAATCAAAAGCCCCGCGACCACCATCGAGAAAAGCGGCGAGGGTCCGGCGGCAGGCGGCACCGCGCTATCCAGCGCTGCGGACGCAACCGGCTCGCGTTTGGCCGACACCATCGGCTTGTCCGTTCCGCCGGGACGCTCAACCGGTTTCTTGAGTGTGATCCCTTTTTCTTTGGCAGCCGGCTCTTTTTTGTCCGGCGATGTGTCAGAGGGCTTATCGGCATCCTCTGATTTTTTTCCAACGGTGTCTTTCTTTTCCGGCGCGATGGCATCCGATTTGGCTGCTGGCTTCCCCTTCGACGCTGCGTCCTCCGCCGCCTTCACATCCGTGCCGGCCTTGACGTCACTTGTCGACGCTTCAGCCTTTTTCGCGCCGTCGCTCGCGGACTTTCCCGAATCGGTCGCTTCTGCGGTTTTCACCGCCTCTTTGTTCTCTTCGGATTCAATGACGAAGGCGTTGCCGCATTTGGGACACTTTTGGTTGATGGGCTTGCCGAGGTCGAAGACCGCCAGTTTCGCCTCGCATTTCGGGCATGTGACAATGCGTTTCATG
Organism: Verrucomicrobia bacterium ADurb.Bin070; assembly: GCA_002071025.1. Classification (GTDB taxonomy): domain Bacteria; phylum Verrucomicrobiota; class Kiritimatiellia; order RFP12; family UBA1067; genus DUPH01. The sequence goes on from MWEJ01000528.1 coordinate 849, forward strand.
ACTGCTTCCTTTTGCTTAATACGGCTTATTCTAAACGATCGCGCCGTGCGATGACAAGGATGAGTTGGGATTTAGGCGTTAGGAGTTGGGCAGCCGCTTTTGACGCGGTGGCTCGGGAAAGATGCCCTTGAGCGCATTCTCGCAGATGGCGCGTGTGTCCTGCGGGAAATCGTTCTTGATGATCCACTTCACGAAACTCGGATCGTCCCGGGCAAGATCTTTCAGCTTGGCGCCTTTTTTCTTGCCGAAATTCACGGTCACCTCGCCGTCCACCCAGCGCAGGCGCCCGGAACGGTCGGCGTTGAAGGGATCGATGGGGTTAAAGGTCCGGTCCAGCGTGTCCATGTCGCGCGGCAGATCGGTATACTTCTTGAACTGACCGAGGATCACGTCCAGCGTCGCGCGCACGTCGGCTTCGGCGCCGTGCGCGTCGACATGCGCGCGGCCGCAGTAGTAGTTCAGTGCGGCCGAGAGATCGCGCGGCTCGCGGGTGTGGAAAATGCGCTGCGCATCGAGCAGCCTGCGCCGGTCGGCCTCGAACGGGATTCCCGCGCGCGCGAACTCCTCGGCCAGCATCGGGATGTCATAGCGGCCCGCGTTAAAGCCGGCCAGATCCGCCTCGCCAAAAAAGGCCAGGATTTCCAGCGCTTTGTCTTTGAAGGTCGGCTGGGACGCGACAATCTCGTCGGTGATGCCGTGGATCGCGGTCGTTTCGATCGGGATCGGGATGCCCGGATTCAGCAGCCAGTAGCCGCTGACCTCCGTGCCGTCCGGCTCGATCCGGATCGCGGCCAGCTCGACGATCCGGTCCGCGCGCGGACTGATGCCGGTGGCTTCGATGTCAAACACAATCAGGGGGCGGTCAAGTTGAATGGGAAACATGATGATAAAAGGGGGTTAGGGGTGGTGATTCAAGCTGGAAGACGCGGGTCCGCTCAAGGCGGGGGCCGCGCGCCTCCCGGCGGGGCGAACACAGTGTCAAAATCAACAAAAACAGGACGCTGCGGCAAGACATCGCCCGCCGCCATCGCGGCACGCAGCTCGGATGCCGTGTCGGGGTCATACCACCAGTAACCGAGCAGCGAACGCTCATCGCCGTATTTTGACAGCACGGTATCCGGCATGCCGAAGGTATCCCAATGAAGCAGGCGGGTGGCTTCGGTGTTCCACAAGAGCACATACGGGACCGCAGCAGCGACGCGCCCATCAATGTCGCGGTAGATCGCGTTGCGCGCCGTGATGCTGAACAGGGTCTTTTGGCGCTCGATCAGGGCATCCACCTGCGGGTCTTTAAAGCCGGTGATGTTGTTGCCGGAGGGACGATCCGCCTCAGAAGAGAGCCACATGCTTTCGGGATCGCGAAACAGCGCGCCGCCCCACGCGGCCCAGGTCATGTCGAAATTGAAAGCGTCCATGTCGCGCATCCACGAGGCGAAATCCTTGCGCTCGATGGTCATCGAGACGCCGACCTCGCGGAACGCC
>MWEJ01000529.1 GCA_002071025.1 Verrucomicrobia bacterium ADurb.Bin070
ACGCCGGAGCGGGGCAGCTCGCCAAGGACGGCCCCGGCACCGTAACGCTCTCAGCCGTTCCCGCAGGCGTCACGCAGATCGATGTGAACGGCGGCACCCTGGTGCTCGCGGCGCCCGTCGTGTCCGCTTCCGTCGCGACGGCCGTCACCGGCAGCGTGCCCAACGCAACCTTCGAAGCGGAGTTGCTCACCACCTACCGTCGCTCCATCGCCAACGGCGAGACCTATCACGGATGGACTGCCTATTTCCCTGCTCCGCAAGGACCTGCCGACAACTCGGTGTTCATTTTCAACCGTACGGTGGCCTATACCAACGTTAATCTGAACTGGGCCTGCCCTTACGACGCGCCTGAAGGTCAGCAGGTCCTCGCCCTCAAGCAGGACGCGTCCGCGTCGACCACGGTGACGCTGCCCGTCGCCGGCATTTATGACGTGTCTTTTTACACCTCCGCGCGCTCAATCCTCTCGAATAAACACGAAATCGACCTCTGCCTTGTCGAAGGCGCGACGACCAGCGCGGTCGCGACGGTCCAGTCGACCAACCAAGCCTACGTCCGCCAAAGTTTCCGCCTGCCTTGGCTGGAGGCAGGCGCCCACACGCTGCTTTTCCGTCGCAACGTCATCGGCGTCGACACGCTGGGAACGATCGACGACATCAAAGTGACCCTGGTCTCCGAGACAAGGCCGAACCTCGTGAACTTCCCGAACGGCGACTTTGAGATCACGGAATATTCCCGCAACGCGACGGCCTTCACAACATCGAATCTGGCGTCCGGCTGGGCGTTCACCGCTACGACGAACAACGTGGCCACCTCCGGGATCACCATGCCCGCCTCGTCCGGTTACTTCTACAACCCCTCGACGGCCTACGGCTCGGTCATGCTGGGCATCTTCAGCAACGGCGTCGCGTCGACCACGCTGACCCTCCCGGCCGGCACCTACAAGCTGCAAGGCGACATCTGTAACTGGCCCTGCAACCTCCACAACTATCAGGTCGGCAACACCCATCAAGTCACGGCCACCGTCACTCGGGCCTCTTCTGAAAACGTCGTCCTCGGCGTGGCCACGACTTCCGCCAGCATCCTCACGACGACGGCGTGGCCCGCGGCCTTCACCGTCACCAACAACGAGACGGTCACCCTTTCGCTGGCCGGCAGGTCCCAGAAGGCGGCCATGCTGATCGACAACCTCGCGCTCGTGCCCCAGACGAACCCCATCGTCCAGAACGGCAGCTTCGAGGCCAGCGCCAACTGGACGTTCGTCTTTAACCGAGATCTCCAGCCGAAAGATAACGCCGCATACAGCTATCTGACGTCCTCAAACGACTACGGCCTCGCCTTTTTCGACGGCACGCGGCGGCTGCTGCTGGTGCAGACCGGCGCGGCCGTCCAAGACGTCCAAATCCCTGCTCCAGGGCTCTACCGACTGGTGTTTCACGCCGCCCAGCGGTGTCCGCTGACCTACAACAATGTGTACGGGCACAACCCGGTGCGCGCCTGGCTGGCGCAGGACGGCGTGACCAATCTCATCGGCTGGACGCGCGTGGACGACACCCCGCTGGTGCGCCGCGAATTCCTCTTCCACGTGGCCACGGCGGGCACCTACCGTTTTGGACTTCAAGGCATGACCGACAACTCGCCGCAGTTCCCGGGGACCGACCAGAATGCCCTGATCGACGGCGTCTCCATCGAGCCTGTGACCGATCTTGCGCCGAACAGCATGCCGCTGCCCGAGAGTCTGATGCTCAGCGTCGCCAGCGGCGCGTTCGTGCAGCTTGACTTCGCGGACACGCAGAGGGTCGACCGCGTCAATCTGGGCGGACGCTTCGTGTCGGGCGTCATCAGCCAAGAGACGTGTCCTGATTTTGTCGCCGGCCCCGGCGCATTGTACGCCATTCCCAAAGGATCGCTGATGTTTCTTCGCTGATGCGCATGAGGTCGATGTCCAGAAAAACGTCCATCAAAAAAAAGGCGGCGCGGGAAAAAATCCCTCAAGTCGCGGTCCTGCTCGAATCTTCGCATGAAACCTCGCGCGGCATGCTGCGCGGCATCCTGCGGTACGTGCGGATCAACGGACCGTGGGCGCTTCACCTGGTGCCGGGCGGCGCGCGCGACCAGCGCCTGCCGGCTGTCGGGGCTTGGCGCGGCAGCGGTATCATCGCGCGTGTGCCGAATGCCAAAACCGCGTCGGAGATCGTTGCTTCCAGACTGCCCACCGTCATCATTGACCCGCTTGATCCGTTTCTCGCCTCTTCCCATCCGCTCTCGCGCCGCTGCCGGGTGCAGTGCGATTCGCAGGCGATCGCCGGCCTGGCCGCCGA
>MWEJ01000530.1 GCA_002071025.1 Verrucomicrobia bacterium ADurb.Bin070
TCCATCAGCGCGACCTGCACCGCGCGCAGGTGCTGCGGCGCCAGCGCGAGCGTCTCCGCGCCGGCCGCGCCCGCCGCCGCCTGGCGGGTCTCACGCCGCGGCGGATCCACCTCGATGCCGCTGGCGCCCGCCGCGTCCGCCGTCACTGCGGCCCGTTCGGCGTCTGACCGCTCGATCAGCGCGCCCGAGGCCGCCGGGAAGACCCACAGCACGGACGGCCGTGCGGACCGGCCGGCCGTGACCGCCACGCGGAGGCCCTCCGCGCCGACCGCGCTGCGGCGCGCTGACGCCGCCTTGACCGCCAATACGCCGGCCGCCTTGGTCTGGCGGGCCGCGCCCGCAAGCCACTCGGTGTCGGGGTTTTTCAGCACGAACGATACCGGCACAAGCCCGGCATCACCCGCAACCCACGCGCGCTCGAACTGCGCATTGCCGACCGCCAGACGACCGTCCGCCCACTCGGCATAACACGCCCCGACATCCACGCGCTCGGCACATACCTGCATGGCGGCCGCGCACAACAGCGCGAGCGCCCCCTGAATTCGTTTCATGCTGCCCCTTTATTTGAGCAAGAGCACGGATCCGAAGGTCGCCTTCACGGCGACCACGACTTCGCCATCCGCAGCGGTGACCGTCGCCTGATAACCTTCGCGACCGAGACCGGTCACGCGCCAGCCCGCGAAATTCGCCGCGCCGCTGACCGTGCCGTATGTCATGACCGTGGCTGTGAACGACCGCATCACCGGATCGGCCTCCGTGCGACCGAAGTCGATCGCGCCCGCACCGTCCACCGTCAGCAGCCCCGCGACCTCGACCGTGTCGTTTACCGCGCCGTCGAACGAACAGGCATACACCGCGTTCGTGCCGAGCGTCAGGTTGGCAACCGACAGCACCGCGCCCGCCGCAGCCGCGTCGTCATCGCCCGCCGCGACGCGCTCCTCGACCGCCAGCGTGCCGTTAACGACACGCCCGCTCCCCGAAACTTCCGAGACGGCCTGTGTCGCGCCGGTCAGATCGAGTACGCCCAAGCCCGCCACGCGCACCGCCACACGCCGCGACGCACTGCCGTCATAGAGTTGGGCGATCTCGTCGTCAGTCAGCACACGGTCATAGAGCATCACGTCATCCAGCGAACCCCTCAAACGACCGGCCACTGTCGGATGTGACCGCCCGATCAGCATCCCGGCCGTCGACGCGGTCGGCGCCAGCCGGATGTCGCCGGGCCACGGCCAGCCGATCCCCGTGTAGACACCTGTGGGATTTTGTGACTTCATGCTCTGGGGCGCCCCGTTGATGTAGAGCCTCGCGCCCTGGGGCGAGACCGACACCGCGACGTGCACCCATTGGCTGAGCGGCACCTTGGCGTCGGTGACGATGTCCTGCCACCAGCTGCCCGAACTGTGCTCCAGCAGACGCAGTTCGCCGCTGCCGTTCAGCTTGAACTCGAAGGTCCGCGTGCCGGAGTCATAGCGCGAACTGAGGATTGACTGCTCGGAACCGCCGGTGTACGCCGTCACATAAATCCACGCCGATGCGGTGAACGAGGTCGTCATCGCGTAGAGCGCGGAGTGAGGAATCTGGAAGTTCACGTTATTGTCAAAGGCGTACGCGTTCGGCTCGCCGAACCGGTCCAGCGTCTGCGCGCCGGCGCCCGACTGTTTCGCGTCCAGCCCGTGCCCGGTCGCATCCGCCAGCAGCGCGTCGGCGTCGAGCCGATGCCAGAAGACCGGCATGCCGGGCAGCCCGTTGTGCGCGAAACGCGCCTTGAGCGTGCCCTCGCGCACGTCGACCAGTCCGCGCACCGCATTGGTGCCGGCCAGCGTGAGCGTGCCGCCGCCGACGACCGCCAAGCCGCCGGTCGCGGCCAGCGACACCACATTCTGCGCCACGGCCGCCTCCATGCCGCGCGTGTAAACCGTGCCGCCGCGCGGCCCGAGCGCCACCCGCCGCGCGCCGGCGAGCGTGTCGTGCGTGGCCGACGTGTCCAGCGCCGGCCCCAAGAGTTCCAGCGTGCCGCCGTCGAGCGTCAGGCTGGTCCAGTTGGCCGCGTTCGTGCCATAGGTGCGGGTCACCGGCAGCGCCAGCGTGCCGCCGTTCACCGTGACCTCGGTCAGCCGCGCGTGGCCGTCGCTCATCCACGACCAGGAACCCGCAGCCTCAAGCCGCCCGCCGTTGACCGTGACATGCACCGACCCTTTGCCGAATGACGCGTCGCGCGTCTGATACCCCGGCGCCACGCGCCCGAGACGCATCACGCCGCCGTTGACCTGCAAGATGCCGGGGCCGTAGTAACCCAAGTTAGCCCAA
>MWEJ01000531.1 GCA_002071025.1 Verrucomicrobia bacterium ADurb.Bin070
CCGGCCAAGTTCCGCCCCAACACCAACGGCCAGTACATCGAGTTCGTCGAGGCCTGCAAAGGCAACGACGTCTGCTTCTCCGATGTGGACCACTCGGTGCCGATGCTGGAAGGTATGCTGGTCGGCTGCATCGCGCAGCAGGTTCCCGGCAAGCTGGAGTGGAGCAGCCGCAAGCAGCAGTTCGTCAACAACCCGGCGGCCAACGCGCTGGTGAGACCCTACGTCCGCCCCGGCTGGGAATTCTAAAGTCAGCATACAACGGTTTTTTCTTCAACGCAAAGGCGCAAAGGCGCAAAGTTGTCCCGTACCTCTTTGCGCCTTTGCGTTTTTACGGGTGAACGTCCTTCTTTTATTGGCCTTATCGGCCGGTATGGTACGAACGGGGACTGGCAAGGCTTCAACATGAATATCTGGAAAGACACCTATCCCTTGATCGTCTCCTGCGCGCGCGGTCTCGCGCCGCTCACGGCAGCGGAGCTGATGCGTCTCGGTTATGAGATCGTCGACTCCACCGAGAACACCGTGGTGGTGCGCGGCGGCATGCGCGACATGATGACCCTCAACCTCCAGTTGCGCACGGCCCACCGCGTGCTGGTGCCGCTGCTGCGTACCACGTGCGGCAACCTGCGCTACCTCTACAACGACGTCTATTCGATCGACTGGGAGAACCTGATCGATGCCGATGGGTATTTCATGGTGAACAGCGTGGTGCGCAATGAAACCGTGCGCGACACCCGCATGCCGTCGCTCACCACCAAGGATGCGATCGTCGACCGCATCCGCGACAAGTGCGGCGGCCGCCCCGATTCCGGCCGCGAGTCGTACGGCGCCGCCGTTTTCGTCTACTGGATGAACGACGAACTGATCGTCTACCTCGACACCACCGGCGAGCCGCTCTCCAAGCGCGGCTACCGCAAGATCCCGGGCGCCGCGCCGATGCAGGAAACCCTCGCCGCCGGCTGTGTGCTGGCCACCGGCTGGGACGCCGCCTCGCCGTTTGTCGTGCCCATGTGCGGCAGCGGCACGCCGGCCATCGAGGCGGCGCTCTATGCGCTCAACCGCGCCCCGGGCAGCTTTAAAAGCCATTTCGGCTTCATGGCGATCAAAGGCTACCGCCAGATGATCCCCGGCGAGAAGGCCGGCACCAGCGTGCGTCCGCGTTTCGGCGCCACGCCCGAGCAGATCTGGAAAGACAAGGTCGCCGTCGCGCGCGAACAGGAGCGCCGCGTGGGCCTGCCGCCGATCATTGCCACAGACATCTCGGAGGACGCTGTCGAAACCGCCCACCTCAATGCCATTGCCGCCGGAGTCTCGGAATACATCACCTTCGGCACCTGCGATTTCGCGGCCACCCGCCTGCCGCCGCCGCCCGGCGTGATCTTCATGAACCCGCCCTACGGCGAACGCCTGGCCGCCGGCGTTGTCGCCGCCGATCTGGCGACGGATATCGCGGCGGATGACGCCGCCGCCCCCGCCGCCGAGCAGAGTCCGGGCGAACCCCTGGACGCTCTCTACAGCCGCATCGGCGATTTCCTCAAGCAGAAGGGAGCCGGCTACACCGGCTGCGTCTTCACCGGCAACATGGAGTTGTCGCGCCGCGTCGGCCTGCGCTCCTCGCGCCGCATCACGTTCTACAACGGCCCCATCGAGTGCCGCCTGGTGGTCTTCGACCTCTACAAAGGAGAAGCGTCATGCACGCCATCACCGTAACCGTCAACGGCCAGCCTCCGACCGTGGTTTCTTCCGGCACGCGCATCAGCGACCTGCTGCCCTCGGTCAACGGCGACGGCTTCCCCGTCCTGGGGGCGATCGTCAATAACATGGTGCTGCCGCTCTTCATGCCGCTGGTCGCCGATGCGGCGCTGGCGCCGCTGACCATTCAGAACCCCTACGGCTGGGACATCTACCGCACCTCGCTCTGCTTCCTGCTGGCCAAGAGTGTCCATGAACTTTATCCCGGCATCGAGTGCCGCGTGCGCAACTCGGTCGGCGCCGGCCTCTACTGCACGGTGCAGTGGCCCGACCTCTCGCCTGCTGCGCTCGACGCCCACGTCAAACGCCTCAAGGCGGCGATGCTGGAGGCCGTCCGCCAGGACCTCGCCATCTCGCCGGTCACGGTCTCCTACGAGGCCGCGACCCGTCTCTTCAGTGAATCGGGGCAGACCGACAAGCTGCACCTGCTCGCGCATCGTAATCCGCCGATCATCTGTCTGGCGCAGTGCGGCTCGTTCTTCGAGCTGAGCCAGGAGCCGCTGGTGCCGCGCACCGGCCTGCTGGAGCTGTTC
>MWEJ01000532.1 GCA_002071025.1 Verrucomicrobia bacterium ADurb.Bin070
GGCGGTGCCGATCAGCGGCGCCACCGGTATCCAAGAGATCGAACGCATCGTGGCCGAGGGCAGCTTCGCGCCCAAAGCCGCAGTGCCGGGCACGATCAGCCAGACCGATGTTTTGGAGGCGTATGGCCGCCATGTGGCCGAGTTCGCGCGCCTGCAGAAACCGGTGCATGTGGCGATCGATTTCGCCAACGGCATGGGCATTTGGGAAGTCAAGGCGCTGAAAGGACTGATCACTTGGGACGGCCTGTACGAAGAGCCGGACGGGCGCTTCCCGAACCATGAGGCAAACCCGCTGCACCACGCCACGCTGGCCGAGCTGCAAGCCAAGGTGCGCGCCGGCGGCTATGCGTTCGGCGTGGCCTACGACGGCGACGCCGACCGTGCCGGCTTCGTCGACGAGCGCGGCGAGATCATCCCGATGGACCTCATCACCGCGCTGATCGCGCAGGATGTGCTGGCCACGCGCAAAGGCGTGATCTTCTATGACCTGCGCAGCAGTTGGGTGGTCAAAGAGACGATCGAAGCCGCAGGCGGCACCCCGATGATGAGCCGCGTCGGCCACGCCTTCATCAAGCAGCAGATGCGCGAGCACGACGCGCTCTTCGCCGGCGAGCTGAGCGGCCACTACTATTTCAAGGACAACTTCACCGCCGAAAGTTCAGCCCTCGCGATTCTCTCGCTGGCGAATATCGTCAGCAAGTCCGACTGCCCCCTCTCCGCGCTGATTGCGCCGCTGCGCAAATACGTCGCGAGCGGTGAAATCAACACCCAAGTCACGCGCGATCCCAAGGCGATCCTGGACGAGCTGCGCGCCGCGTATGCCGAAGGCCGCGTCTTTGAGCTGGATGGCGTCAGCGTCGAATACGCCGACTGGTGGTTTAACGTGCGCTGCTCGAACACCGAGCCGCTGGTGCGTCTGAACCTGGAAGCCCGCACCGCAGCGCTGATGACCGCCAAACGCGATGAGATTCTTGCGATCATCCGGAAATGAACACGCCCGCTGAAAATGAGGATAGTATGGTCAACGAAGCCGTGCATGATGAGTTGCTGAAAAAGTTCCGGGCGCACTTCGGACGCGAGCCCGAGGTGATCGCCTACGCGCCGGGGCGCATCGAGGTGCTGGGCAACCACACCGATTACAACGAGGGCTTTGTCTTCTCGGCCGCCATCAACACCGGCACGTTTTTCGCCGCCACCCAACGCGACGACGCCGCGTGCCGCTTGGTCGCCGGCGACCTAATGAAAGAGGTCACCTTCGACTCTACCGGCATCGCGCCGTCGAGCAGCGACACCTGGCAGAACTATGTCAAGGGCACCTTCGCCGGATTGACGGATGGGCGTCCGGCGGCGCACGGCTTTGACGGCATGTTCCTCGGCAACATTCCGCTGGGCAGCGGGCTCTCCAGCTCCGCCGCGCTGGAGATGTGCGCCGGCCTGGCGCTCGCGCGCCTGTATGGCATCGAGACCGACACCGTCGCACTGGCCCGGATCGGCCAAAAGGCCGAGCACCTCTATGCCGGCTGCAAATGCGGCCTGCTCGACCAGATTTCCAGTCTGGCCGGTAAGGCCGGTCGGCTGGTGAAAACCGACTTCCGTTCCGTTACCTGCGAAACCGTCGCCATGGGCGAGGAGGTCTGCTTCCTGATGTGCAACACCCACGCCAAGCACGCGCTCGTGGACGGCGCCTACAACCGCCTGCGCGAATCGTGCGAGCAGGCCGCCGCGCACTTTGCCCGCGTGCTGCGCCACCCGGTGCTCGCGTTGCGCGATGTGAGCATGACGGAGTGGGCGATCTACCGCGCCGGACTGCCGGCCGAGGTGGCCGACCGCGCCGCGCATCCAATCGGCGAGAATGAGCGCGTGCTGCGCGGCGCGGAGCTGCTGGCCCGCGGCGACACTGCCGGTTTCGGCGCCCTGATGTTCGATTCGCACGAAAGCTCGCGCGTGCTCTTCGGCAACTCTTGTGAGGAACTGGACGCCGTGGTCGAGGCCGCCAAGAGGATCCCCGGCGTGCTGGGCGCGCGGCTCTCCGGCGGCGGCTTCGGCGGCTCGGTCGTGGTCCTGATCCATCCGCGCGACGCGGAGACCGCAGCGGCCGCCTTGGCCAACGCCTACGCCGCTCGGTTCGGCGCGCCCTGCGATGTCAGCGTCATCACGCCCGCCGACGGCGCACGGCTGATCCGTTAACCCTTATTGCGGCCTCCCCGCGCGAGTTCCCCATGACATGCCAGTGCGCTTTTGCTGCATCCGTTCGCCCGTTTTTACACTCCCCGTTGCGGTCA
>MWEJ01000533.1 GCA_002071025.1 Verrucomicrobia bacterium ADurb.Bin070
GCGAGGTTGCTCTTGTCCAGCGTGCGCATCACCACCTTTTCGCCGTGGATCGTCGGCAGGATGCTGACGCGGATATCGACCTCTTTCTTGAGCGCCTTGACCTTGAAGCGGCCGTCCTGCGGATTGCGGCGCTCCGCGATGTCGAGATCGGACATGATCTTGATGCGCGAGATGATCGCGTTGTGGAGCGCGCGCGGCGGACTGGGACGTTCAATCAGGGCCCCGTCGATACGGTAACGCAGACGCGAGCTTTTTTCCATCGCCTCGAAGTGGATGTCGCTCGCGCCGGTGCGCAGCGCCTCGACCAGCATCATGTTCACCATCCGGATCACCGGCGCCTCTTCGGCGGTCTCCAGCGTCTGATCGATGCTCTCTTCCTTGTTCTGCGGCTCGCTGGAGAACTCGATGTCGGCGTCGAGCCCCTTCATGATGTTCTCCATCGCCAGCTTCGGATTGGCGGCGTCGGTCCGCGCCTTGGCCCGGCCCAGCGCGTCGGTGACTTCGCGCTCCGAGGCGACCAGCGGAATGATCTCCAGACGGGTGTTGCGCGCGACCTCCTCCTGCGCCAGCAGGTCAAACGGGTCGCCGAAAACCACCGTCAGCCGCTGGCCCAGCTTCATGAGCGGCACCGCCTTGAGCCGCGTCCAAAGCTGAGAGGGCACCATGTCGATCAGCTCCGGCGGCGGGATCAGCGCCGGCGGCAGGGTGATCGGCGTCAAGTTGAAATAGGCGGCCACGGTCAGCGTGAGGGCTTCCGGCGACAGCAGTTTGCTTTGCGCCAGATAACGCTCCAACGGCAACTTGCCGGCCTCCTCCAGCGCCGCCTGAACCTGCTCCTGGGTCAACACGCCCCGTTGCAGCAGGGCGCTCTGGAAACTCGGATAATGAACGGGTTGTGACATGGCGGAAAGGTGAACGTATCGTGTTGGTGAACGCGGCGCCGATCACATTGATCCAGCCCGTCAACCATGATACCATGACATCAAAAGCAGATACAATGCCAAGTTCAGTGTTGGCGGCGGGCACGAAGAATGCTTTACTCAACGCGGGAGTGTGACCAATGGCCGAGCCGGATGCAAAAGTGATTGAAGCGATCGCCTTTTTCGAACAGATGCTGCAGACCATGCCGGGCGACCGGACCAGCCTGGAGTTCCTCGCGGTCGCCTATGAGCAGACCGGTCAGACCGAAAAGCGCCGCGACTGCCTGGTCAAGCTGGCCGACACGCTGCTGAACGAGAAGGACTACGACAACGCCCAGGTGATCGCCGGGTACCTGAGCGCCCACACGGATTATCCGCCGGCGCGCGCCGCCGTTCAGCGGGTGGCGGATGTCGTCCAGGGGCAGATCCTGCGCAATCAGTTCAAGTCGGATATGGCCGGCTTCAGCACGGGGCAGATCCCCGGCATGCCCACCTTCGCGCCCGCCTTCCAGGACGCCGGACTGGAGGTGCATGCTCTGTCGCGCGCCGCCTCCGCCGCCGAAATGGATCTGGTCTGGCTGTGGAAAGAGCGTGATTTCCTGCCCAAGGACGTTTGCATGGATGTGCTCCACGTACTGACCGACCGGCCGGTCACCGATGTGCCGGCGCTCATCTCGGCGCTGGCGCTGCTGGATGAGCAGCGCCCCGAACTGACGGACGCGCTGCTGGAGCGGATGCAGCGCGAGAGCGACATGCCGATGATCCCGCTCGAGTTGTTCGAGGTGCAGCCTGCCGCCGCAGCCGTGCTGGCCCCGGCTTTTGTGCAGGTGCGGGGCGTGCTGCCGTTCGCCCTGCTGGGCAATGACGCCCTGGTGGCGCTGCTGAATCCGTTCAGCCGGTCGCTCCAGGATGAAATTGTGGCGCGCGCCAGCCGGCCCTGCCACTTCTTTCTGGTGCACCCCAAGATGTGGCTGAACGCGGCGGCGAAAATCACGCCGGCTCAATAAAGCGCTGCAGCGCCGCCCGCAACTCGTCCCGCGTATACGGCTTGCCGAGAAACGCATCGTAGCGCTCGTTCGCGAACATCGCGCGGATCCGCTCTTCCGGATGCCCCGAAAGGATGATCGTCGGAATGTCCGGTCGGCTCAGCCGCAGGATCGAAAGCAGGCGCACGTTGTCGAGACTGCCCGCCTGGGCATCCAGCAACAGCAGGCGGATCGCGTCGGCGTGCTGGCTGAACAGGGTCTGCGCCTCGCGCTGGCTCGCAGCCGTCAACGCCTCAACGCCCAGCGAGCGCAGCACGATGCGCGTGGTCCGCAGGATCGCCGGGTCATCCTCCACCAGCAGGAC
>MWEJ01000534.1 GCA_002071025.1 Verrucomicrobia bacterium ADurb.Bin070
GGCGGATGACCATGAAGTGTACGCCGTCGGCGCCTGCCTGTGCGCCGCCATGGAACTGCGCAAGCTGATCGTCGCTGATGCGCACCCGGCCCGCAAAACGGTCGAGATCGCCAATCCGCTCGCGCTCTATCGAGGCGCGGAGACAGTCACGCTGGACTGGAACCGGCTCGGCATGCAGGCCGCCAAGGTGCGCGTCTTCGACGTGCGCAACAGTGCGGTGCTGCCGCACCAGCTTTTTGACAGCGACGGCGACGGCGCACCGGACCAGTTACTCTTCAAGACCTACGCCTTGGCGCGCCAGAGCCGCGCGTTCTGGGTGCTGGAGAGCGACTCGTTGCCGGCTGCGCCGACAGAGGCCACCTGCTTCAGCCGTCATGTGCCTGAGCGCATGGATGACGCCGCTTGGGAGAATGACCGCATGGCCTTCCGCCTGTACGGCCCCAAGGTCTCAGAACCCGCGCCCGCCGGCGAGGGGTTGATCTCCAGCGGCATTGACGTCTGGTGCAAGAAAACACGCCGCCCTGTGATCAATGATTGGTATGCGTCGGGCAAATATCACGACGACCGCGGTGAAGGGCTCGACTATTACAAGGTCGGCCCCGGCCGCGGTTGTGGCGGCTTGGGCATCTTCAACGGCGGGGCTTGGCACGTCAGCGGGAATTGGGTCACGCACAAGACGCTCGCGACCGGCCCCGTACGCACCGTGTTTGAGCTCACCTACGCGCCGTGGGCCTGTGGCGAGGGCGTTTCGGTGCGCGAGACGCGCCGCGTGAGCCTCGACGCCGGCTCGCATTTCACGCGCATTGAAAGCCGGCTGTCTGTCACCGGCAGTGCCGCGCTTCAGGCCGGTCCGGGGCTCGACATCTCGGTCGGGCGCCAGCACAACGGCGCGCTCGCCGCGCAGCCGGACCAAGGCTGGCTGGCTAGCTATGAGCCGGCGCACCCCAAGCACGGTTCGCTCGCGACCGCCCTCGTGGTGCCGGAAAAAGCCACGCTGGCGACCGATCCCCTTGACAACCTCTATCTGTTGAGCGCACCTGCCGCAGACAAACCCCTCGTCTGGTACGCGGGCGCGGCCTGGAGCGGGGCCGGCGATTTCGTGAACCCCGACTCTTGGACCGCTCACGTGTCCGCCTTCGCGGCGTCCCTCCGGACACCGCTCACCGTTTCAGTCAAGTGATGCCTTCCCAACTCCTAATTCCTAACTCCCCAAAGGGGCCCGTATGATTCTCGATCTCTTCAAGCTGGATGGAAAAGTCGCCGTGGTGACCGGCAGCGGCCGTGGCATCGGCCAAGCCTATGCCGTCGCGCTGGCCGAGGCCGGCGCGGACGTCGCGCTGGTCGACGTGATCCCGATGGATGAAACCGCTGCCAAAATCACGGCGCTCGGCCGCAAGGTGTGTACCGTCACCGCCGATCTCAGCAAAGGCGAAACGGCCGCGCCCGCGATCATCGCCGATGTCGTGAAGCAGCTCGGAGGCGTCGACATCCTAGTGAACAACGCGGGCATTATCCGGCGCGAACCCTTCACCGAGCACAGCGCCAAGAACTGGAACGATGTGCTGAGCGTCAACCTGAGCACCCCCTTCTTTCTCAGCCAAGCCGCTGCCCGGCAGATGATCGCACAGGGGCGAGGCGGCAAGATCATCAACATCGCCTCGATGCTCTCGTTCCAAGGCGGCATCCTAGTGCCCGGCTACGCCGCCTCCAAAGGCGGCATCAAGAGCCTGACCATGCTGATGGCCAATGAGCTGGCCGCGCACGGCATCAGCACCAATGCGATCGCGCCGGGGTATATCGCGACCGAAAACACGCGCCCCATCCGCGAGAATCCGGCGCGCAACCAGGCGATCCTCGACCGCATTCCGGCCGGCCGCTGGGGTACGCCGGAGGACTTGATGTCCGCCGTGGTTTTCCTGGCCTCGCCGGCCTCGGACTACATGAACGGCCACATTCTGGCGGTCGACGGCGGCTGGCTGGCGCGGTGATCAGGCCGACGGCCTGTATCCGAGCGCTTCTGAAAGGATCGCGGCCGCCGCCTTGAGACGGGCCGCGCACTCCGCGACGCGGCCGCGCGTCAAGCGCTGCGTCACGCCGGTGATGCCCAGCGCGATCGTGACATGTCCCCGGCTGTTGAAGACCGGCACGGCCGCGCACCGGATGCCGTCGAAAAACTCCTCTTCGTCGACCGCGTAGCCGCGCTTAAGAATCAGCGCGATCTCCTTCTCCATCCGCTCGGCGGTCACGATCGTCCGGCCGGTG
>MWEJ01000535.1 GCA_002071025.1 Verrucomicrobia bacterium ADurb.Bin070
CCGCTGCAGGGGCGCGAGTTTGTCCTGAACCGCGACACCTTCACCATCGGCTCGGGCAGCCACAACGACCTGACCATTGAAGACTCCACCGTCTCGAAACGCCACTGCGAAATCGTGGTCGAGCAGTCCGGCTACCTGATCCGCGACCTCGACAGCACCAACGGCACCTTTGTCCAGGGCGTGCGCGTCTCGTCCGCCCATCTCGCCCCCGGCTCCGAGATCCAGCTCGGCAAGACCCGCATCGTCTTCTGTCCGCTGCAGGACGCCAACGACATCCCGCTCTCGCGCAACGAAGCCTTCGGCGCCATGCTCGGGCGCTCGGTGCCGATGCGCCGCATCTTCTACCTGTCCGAGACCTACTCCCCTGCCGACGTGACGGTCATGATCACCGGCGAGACCGGCACCGGCAAGGAGATCCTGGCTGAGGAGATCCACAATCACTCCAACCGGCGTGACAAGCCGTTCATCGTGCTCGACTGCGCCGCCATCTCCAAAGAGCTGATCGAGAGCGAACTGTTTGGACACGTCAAAGGCGCCTTCACCGGGGCCAACGCCGACCGCCAGGGCGCTTTCGAGCTGGCCGACGGCGGGACCGTCTTTCTCGACGAAATCGGCGATCTGTCGCCCGACCTCCAGCCCAAGCTGCTGCGCGTGCTCGAGAAGCGCGAGATCAAGCGCGTCGGCTGCAACAAGGTGCGCAAGATCAACGTCCGCATCATCTCCGCCACCAACCGCAACCTCGCCAACGAGGTGAACGAGGGACGCTTCCGAGAAGACCTCTACTACCGCCTCTCCGTGGTTCACCTCGAGCTGCCGCCGCTGCGCCGCCGCCGCGAGGATGTGCCGCTGCTGGTCAGAAAGTTCCTGACCGACCTGCACGGCGAGGACGCCATCAGCCAGCTCGCCGACGTCGACCGCACCATGGACGTCCTCAAGCGCCACGAGTGGCCCGGCAACGTGCGCGAGCTGCGCAACCTGATCGAGCTGGCCTTCTACAGCGAGCGCCGGCCCGTGGACCTCAGCGCCTTCCTCAGCCTCGGCAGCCTGCGCGCCGGGCGCAAGCCCGCCGAGCCGGAAGTCAACTTCGTGACCGACAAGCCCTTTAAGGACGCGAAGAACGACCTGATCGAGGAGTTTGAGAAGACCTACCTCAACGACCTGCTCGCCCGCAACAAGCAGAACATTTCGCGTTCCGCCCGCGAGGCCGGCATCGAGCGCGCCTACCTCCAGCGCCTCATCCGCAAGTACGGCATGCGCGAGTGAGTCCGCTATTGGGCGGCGGACAGCTCGAACACGGCGGAGTCGTAGTCACCCTCGAGCTTGACCGGCAGGCCCATGGCCATCAGCGCCGCGCCGTTCAGCGCCTTGCCGTTGACGCGCGAATGGTCGCGTTTCTCTTTGTTGAGTTCCGTCAGCGTGTAGCGCCGGGACGGATCAAGCCCCTGCAGCATCAGCGGCGCGGGGAAGTCGCTCATGATGCCGCGGTTGAGGCCGTACAGGAACACCACCGCCTGGGTCTTGTCGTCGTTCACGATCATCAATGAGGCGTAGCTGTTTCCCCACGGCGAGACCAGCCGGTAGAGGTCGCCCTGCTGGATCACGGGACGCAGGCGCTTGTAGTCCGCCACCGCCTTCTTGGCGAAGGCGATCTCGTTCGTCGCCATGCCCTTGGGGTGCAGCTCAAAGCCCAGCCGGCCGGACATCGCCACGTCGAAGCGGAACTTGAGCGGCGTGGTGCGGTGGGTCTGGTGGTTCGGCGAGGCCGTCACGTGCGCGGCCATCGCGCACGCCGGATAGAAGTGCCCCGCGCCCCACTGGATGAAGACGCGCTGGCGCGCGTCGGTGTTGTCGGAGGTCCAGAACTCGTCGGCGTAGCGCAGGAAGCCGTAGTCCATGTGGGCGCCGCCCGACGAGCAGGCCTTCATCATGATGCCGGGATACTTCGCGTGCAGGCGGCCGAGCAGGTCGTACAGCCCGGACGTGTAGTCGAACCAGAGGTTGGGCTGGCGGTCGGCGCCGAGATACGTGGAACCCGCGTTCATGAAGTCCGCGTTGGCGTCCCACTTGATGTAGGCGAGCCCCGGAATGCCGGTGATCAGCGCGTCCATCTGGCCGAAGAGATTGTCGCGCACCGCGGGGTTGGTCATGTCCAGCACCACCTGCGTGCCGCCGCGTCCCTTGCGCAGCGGGCGGCTCTTCTCCTGCAGCACCCACTCGGGATGGCGCTCGACCAGCTCGCTGGTGGTGTTGGCCAT
>MWEJ01000536.1 GCA_002071025.1 Verrucomicrobia bacterium ADurb.Bin070
TTGTAAACCAGACAGGTCAACGTCACCGGGCCATCCAGCCTAACGTCCCCGCGCGCGTTCGAGAGATCCGCAACAGCCGTTGTGCCGTTGGGGACGCTTCCCCCCGCCCAATTGGCGGGATCGTGCCACGCCTCGCCGTCGCCCGCGCCGGTCCAGGTGACCGGCACCACGACGGAACAGGCCGTCGAGCCACCTGTCACGAAACCATGAGCTGTCGTGTATCGTCCTGGCGGCAGCGCGACGCCGTTGGTGGCGAGCGCGCGCGCGACCACCAGGCCGCGGTTATACGAGGAGCCCGCATAGGGAAAATCGATCTTGCCGCTGCCTTCGATCTCGAGGTCCAGCGGCACGGACACGACCGTCGTGATATCTTGGAGACGCAGGATCGCCCCGTCGCACACCTTCACGGCCAAAGGTTCCTCAGAGCCCTCAAAGCTGGACAGTTCAAAGTTGCTCGGCAGGTTGACATAGCCGTTGCAGATAATCAGGCTGCCTGACAGGAAAGCCTGCGGCATCGAGCCCAGCCCGAGCCCGCCCGCGCCTGTTTTCACGACCTCAGCGCGTCCTGAAAAACCGCGACGCAACGTGAGCCCCTGGCCGACAACCGGCGTGTCAAAGGTCACGCTTCCTCTGAGCGACATCGGGATCTGGCACGATAGCGAATTCGTCGCGCGCAGCACGCCGCCTGAGAAAGCGAAGGTCTGCCATTCCGGCATCCACAGCGAAGAGACGTCGCTCTTGACAAGCAGCGTACCGCCAGCCAGCGCTACAGCGGCCGTCAGATTGGTATTGCCCACAGACAGCGCGCCGATCTCGGACGAACCGCCCTCCTGATAAAAAACACCTTTTTGCACATGCACCTTATCGCTGCGCAATTCCCCCTGTTCATTCTCGAACCTTCCGGGCGAGTTGACGCCTATAACCATCTCCGTTGCCATTAGACTGCCCTTACGCAACAGATACCACGCGTTGGTGTTGTTAGCCGAGTTTACGACGCCCAAACGCACGTCTCCGGCCGCGACCACGCTCTCCTTAGAATCCTGCACCAACGTGCCCCGCGTGGTCGCTGCGCTGGAGACACCCAACTCCATCCGGGCCACCGACCAAGCCGTCTGGTTGGTTAACATCACAACAGCTTGATATCCAGCGTTGCCCAAACCGACCGTCGCGAAAGGGATCGCGAGCGAGGCATCGCCCGAAAAAACACTCGTGCCCGCCCCGAAAATGAGCGCATAGCCGCTGGCCACCGTGCTGGTGACCGCGCCTTCAAACACAACGACACCCGCGCCCATCCGGTCGGTCCGGCTCGGGATCACGACATCCGGGGCGATTACCAGCCGATTGTCCGCATGTCCACCCATTTGGATGCCGTTGTTCGGCGCGGCAATTCCGCTGAACGTGAACGCCGCGCCCGGCTCCGCCTCAATACGCACCGTCTTGGGTGTCGACGAGGTGAGCTGCAGCCTGCCGATCGTCAGTACGCCGCTCGTGTCCAGCAGCACTGTGCCGGCTGCATTGAACGTGGCGACGTCGCCCGCCGCGTCGGGATAGCCTGTGCCGCCCTGCCAGTTAAGAGATGTTGTCCACTTGTTGTCAGGTCCGTTGCCGACCCACGAATACTCCGCCGCAACCGCCCGCCATCCGGACAGCACGAAACCGGCAACGGCCAGACGCAACACCCACCCTCCATTCACTTTCATGGACGCTCTCCTCGTTTGAGACTTGACGATCCGGCGACAACACCCTGTCCAGTTATCAACACCATCTTACCCCTTCCGGCCATTTAAAACGGTCACAAAACGAGAATTCTATTTTTGTTGTGTTTTACATCCACCGGGACAAATGCCCTCCCGTATCTCGCCAACTCTAAACGCCGACGGTTGAACCGGTTGCCAGCCTTTCCCGCGGACGGGGCCGTCCGCGCCCCCGGTCTTGCGTATCTTTTTCACTGGAAACACATGATCGCGGCCCGCCTCTGCGGCGGTCTCGGCGAGACCGCCCTACCGGCTGCAAGCCCCTATTCGATTGGGAGACAGAAGCAGGACGTTCCATGGAACTTGAGCTGCTAGCCAGTCTCGATCTGAGCGCGGGAATTGGCGTCTTCATCGTGAAGACACAAGTGAAGCCCCCTTTTTTTTGATGCTTATCATCTCCTTGTCTCCGAGGTATTAAAACTCCTAAATCCTAAATCCTCCTTCACACACACAAACCCCTTGTTTTCAGAGAAATGATGATTCATACTGAAAAAGAGTTG
>MWEJ01000537.1 GCA_002071025.1 Verrucomicrobia bacterium ADurb.Bin070
CCGATATTGCCGAACTTGACGATGTGGATGCCGACCCCGGCGTCCGCATACATCTTGCGCAGTTCCGCCACCTTTTCCAGAGACGCGCCGGCATATTTTTCGACCACGTCACCCATCAGCTCGATCGAGTTGATGCCGCTGCCCACAACCTGCGCCAGCACCGCCTCGGCGCTCTTGTCGGGCATCGAGCGATAGCTGTAGGTGATCACGCCGACCTGCACCCCTCCGAACTTCGAGCAAGGCCCGCTTCCTGCACAAAGCGAGCGGCATCCCGGCAACAGTGATGCGGCACCCACCGCCGCCACACTTCCCAAAAACGACCGGCGCGAAAAAACTGTTCCCTGCTGACTCATGTTGTTGCTCCCCGTATGATGATTTTAAAACACTCCGCCTCCTGGCCTAATTGGCAGGACGCGCACATGAGCAATAAGGATAGGGCAACCGTGTCCGTTTTTCAACATCTGTCATTTCCGCTTCCACCTCAGCAAGCGCACGGTGTTCGCGGGCATGGGCGATAGCGGCTCGACACGCTCCCGCCCCGGCTCGGATACTGAATCCAGCGCATATCCCGGCACCTCCAGCGTGAACGGCGTCACGTTTTGAAACGGGTTCCAGACCGCCACGCCAAACCGGTCGCCCGCGGCGAATCCCTTGGCTACGAGATCGCGGCCGGTCAAGGTGAAGCCTTGGTTATCCACATAACGGCCGTGCCAGAAAAACGAGGCGTTTTGGCGCTGGAAATCAATCGCCTCTTTCAGATAGCGCGCGGCTTCAGCCGGTGGCGTGGCTTTCATCATCGCCACATCCGGCTTGTTGATCACATGCACGTAATCGCTCGTTTCCGGCACACGATCCTGAAGCAGGTAGGTCACGTCCGGCCCATAGCGCGATTCGAGTTCATAGCGCAGCCCGTACACGCAGGTGTAGTTCACCATGTCGCGGTCCATCATGGGGGTCGGCACGCGCACGGTGCTCATCACTTCCGGAAAAACGGTGCGGAAGAGTTCCGGGAAGGGATCCGTGACCCGGCTGGCGCGCAGACGCACCAGCATTTCAGATGAGGATGCGTAAAACATGCCCAACTCGCAGCCATGGAACAGCGAAACCGCGTCCAGCGCGCAATCGTGCAGACCCTCGGTCATCACAATGAACTCCGGATTGATCCGGCGCATGTGGTCGGCGATGCGCCGCAGAAAGACCGGGCGCTCGACCTCGTGCACCATGCAGGGAACCGGGTGTCCGTGGCCCTCGCCATAGCAGGCCATCGGCGACATCATTGCCAACTGGTCGTAGAGGATGCCGTCCGCCCCCAACTCATTGGCTTGCATGGCCAGCGCCAGCATACGGTCGTACCACGCCTGTGCGTAGAGGCAACCCAGGTCAAAACGGTATTTCGGGATATCGGTGTATTTGTGGTAGGTATGCTGATAGGTCTGCCCGTCGCGCTGGGTAATGGCGATATCCTTGCCGACCGTGCGCCAGAATTCAGTGGCCTCGCGTTCCTGAAGCTGGCCGTTGGCATAGATGATCGTGCGCTTGCCGCGCCGCCTAGCCTCTTTCAAGCCCTTCTTCAACGCTTCCGCGCCGCCCATCTCGGGGCAGGGATGGTAGTCGGGGTACAAATGATCATGCCCGCCGTGCGCCCAGCCGAACAGGCCGAGAATGTCCAGCCCGCGGGCATCCGCCACATCGCACAGCTTATCCAACGAGGTGTACGGCCACATGATCTCGCCGTTCTGCTGTTTCAGGATACAGAGCAACCAGCCCGACGCCTCGTGCGCCCACGCCGGCACGTCGCGCAGTTTACCGACCGAGTCAAACCAAGCGCGGTAAAGGCGTGCCGCCACATGCCAGGAACCCGCATATGGCTGGATCACGACCGGCGGAAACGCCACGCTTTCACTGCTGCGACAAAAGAAGTCATGACGTATCGCCATGCCGAAGCGCTTCGAGTCGGGATCATACCGCAGGCTCAGACGCTTGGCGCGGTGCAGCGGATCATGGCTGCCGACATAGAGGCCGCCCTCGCGGCCCGCGAGGGCAAACCACTGCATGGTGCCGCGCGCGCCCGGGTAGGGCACGCCTGTTTCATAGCCGTTGCCCAGGCGCTGCCACTCCTTCTGCTTTTCATCCGTTGCCGGAACACGATTGACCCGTTTGCCAAACCCCTCGGGAATCAGTGCGGGACAATCGGCAAGATCCGCAGCGATCCCGTTCAGCACCGGCCCTGTGAAGCCGGTGAGCAGCCA
>MWEJ01000538.1 GCA_002071025.1 Verrucomicrobia bacterium ADurb.Bin070
GCTGGATCTCAACGGCTGCACGCTCGCGCTCAGCCGCATCGCCGACCTGCACGGCGACGCCTACAACGGCACGCCGAACGAAGGCTACCAGCGGATCCTCTGCGCCGTACCCTCCACGCTGATCGTGAACGGCAGCACGGCCAGCAGCTACGCGCGCGTCGGCAGCATCATGAGCGGGCCGCTCACCTTCATCAAGGACGGCAGCGGCGCGTTCACCCTCGGCCAGACCAACGCCCTCTCCGGCACCGTGATCGTCAGCAACGGCGTGCTCGCCGTGACCGCGACCGGCAGTTTCGGGCTCAACGCCGTGCAGGTCATCGTCGCGGGCGGCACCCTCTCGCTCTCCAACAACACCGCCCTCTGCGACGCCGCAGCCGTCACCTTCGCAGAAAACGGCACGGGCGTGATCGATCTTCCGGCCGACGTGAACGTCACCGTTGACACCCTCTGGTTCGGGGAAAAGCAGCGGGTCGGCGGCACGTACGGCGCGCCCGGCAGCGGCGCGTAGCACGAGGACGCCGCCCGCTTCTCCGGCACGGGCCTGCTGACCGTGCGGCGCGGCAACGGCGGCACGGTGCTTTTCATCAATTGACATCGCGCGGGCGCTGACCGGAGGCGGACAACGACTGTCCGTCCGGCTGAATGACCGGGGAGACAGGATGACAGGCTTTTCTAGAGTTGCAGCGGGATTCGTAGCGGCAGCGTGGGCGGCCGGTGCGGCCGAGTTTCACGTAGCGCCGTCCGGTTCGGACAGCCAGGCGGGCAGCGAGGCGGCGCCGGTCCAGACGTTGGAGAAGGCGCGCGATCTCGCGCGGGCCGCGCGGCAGGCGGCCCCGGGCCAGCCCGTCACGATCTGGCTGTATCCGGGCATCCACCGCGTCACGCGGACGGTCGCCTTCACCGCGCAGGACGCGGGCACGGCCGAAGCGCCGTTGACGCTCGCCGCGCGGCGCGATCCTGCCGCGCCTGAGGCGCGGGCCGTGCTGGCGGGCGGCGCGGTGGTGACCGGCTGGACACCCGGCACGTTCAACGGACGCGATGTATTTGTGGCTGACCTTGCGCCGCTGGGTCTGAAGGCGCCGTTCCGGCAGCTCTATCTGAACGGCCGACGCCTGATCTGGGCGCGCTATCCGAACGAAGACCCGGCGCTGCCGTATTCAGGCGGCTGGGCGTATGTCGACGGCAAGCGCCCGCCGATGTATCAGGACATCGAGGGCGAACGCACCGACACGGTGGTGTTGCGGGCGCGCGACGCGCGCACGTGGTCGAACCCGCAAGAGGGCGAGGTTTGCATCTTCCCTCGCTACAACTGGTGGAACCGCATCGAGCGGATCAAGGCGTATGAGCCGGCGACACGCACCTTTACGCTGCAGAACAAGATGCCCTACGCCGCGCGCCCCGAGGACCGCTTCTGCCTGATGGGGCTGCGTGAGGAGCTGGACGCGCCCGGCGAGTGGTGGCAAGACAGCGCGAACCAGAAACTCTATCTGATCCCGCCGGCGGGCGCGGATCTCGCCCGCGACACGGTGACTGTGCCGACCGTCAACGACATCCTGACCTTCCATCAGACGCATCATGCGCGCATCCGCGGGCTTGAGTTGAGCTGCGCCGAGCAGCACGCGCTGCGCTTCACAGAATGCGAACAGGCCGTCGTCGAGGCGTGCCTGATCCACGATCTGGGCTACTTCCACGGTTCGGCGGTGGCGATCAACAAAGGGCGTGCCTGCGCGGTGCGCGGCTGCGACATCTGGAACATCGGCGGGCACGGCGTCTCGGTGCACGGCGGCGACCAACAGAAGCTGGAGCGGTGCGGGCACGAGGTCGTCAACTGCTACATCCACCATGTCGGCCAATTCAACCGGCACGGGATCGGCGTGATGCTCGGCGGGGTCGGCATCCGTGTCGCGCATAACCTGATCCACGACATGCCGCGCTGCGGCATTTTTCACGGCGGTGCGCTCAACACGCTGGAGTACAACCGCATTCGCCACTGCAACCTGGAGATGGAGGACACCGGTTGCACCTATACCGGCGGCTGGTGCGGCGGCTGGCAGACGATCCGCTATAACCACTGCTCCGACAGCATCGGCTTCAACAATCACGGCAAGTTCTTCGTTTTCGCCTGGGGCATCTATCTGGACGAGAGCGGCTGCGGTAACGACGTGTACGGCAACATCGTCGAGCGCTGCCAGGTCGGCGCGATGCACCTGCACAACGCGCGCGAGAACCAC
>MWEJ01000539.1 GCA_002071025.1 Verrucomicrobia bacterium ADurb.Bin070
GGCGTGCCGTTGTAGGCGTCGCCGTGCAGGTCGGCGATGCGGCTGAGCGCGAGCGTGCAGCCGTTGAGATCCAGCGTGGCCTTGTTGGCGGGATTGTCGTCGGACCCCTTGCCGATGCTCAAGGAGGGGGTCGTGGCGAAGGGCGGATCGGCATGGAGCTGGACCTGCCCCTGCATGATGCTGAGGCCGGTCGCCACGTTGCTGCTGGAGTAGATGCGCAGCGTACCGCTGTCGTCGCGCAGGAGGCTGGCCGAGGGCATGGCGAGACGGCTGTTCAGCACCAGCGTGCCCGCGTCGCGGGTGAAGAGCGTGACGGTGCCGGTATTGGTGATGACGGTGCGCCCGAGCGAGCCGATCGTGAATGTGCTGCTGCCAGCGCTGCCGATCTGCAACTGGCCGTCCGAGGCGATCTGGATGTCGCCGTCCCAGCAGGCGGTGCTGCTGGAGGCCGACCACAAGCCTGCGCGCAGCCCGCCGCCGCCGGTGACGGTCAGTGACTCGTCGGTCACGGTGACGCCGTTGGCGATCACCAGACGGTTGTAGCCGCCCGACGTTCCGCCGCGCAGCACGGTGCCGCCGGTCGTCGAGCCGAGCGCGCGGTCATTGTAAATCGTGAAGGTTTTTGTCTGGTTCGCATACCCGAGCGTCGCGACACCGGCAAAGGAGTTGGTGCCGTACAGGTTGGCTGTGGCGCCGAGCATGACGCCGCCGGCGCCCTCGATCACCGCTGTCGCCGGCTGGGTGAAGGTGCCTGCGCTGGGCAGCACGGTGGCCGCCGTGCCGATGGCGAGCGTGCCGTCCAGCGTCAGGGCGCCGCCGCCGTCATACACGCTGCCGCTGGCTTGGCCGACGGTCAGGGTGTCGTACTGGTGCCGCCCCTTGAGCGTCAGCGCGGCGGTGCCGAACTTGGCCACATCGCGCGCGGCGAGCGTGTGCGCGCCGGTGTCCAGCGTGTAGGCGTTGTTGGTCGCGGCCAGCGTCATGTCGTGCGGCGCCACGTCCGCCGCGAGCAGCACCGGCACGGAGGCGATGCCGCTGTCGTCGAACAGCACGTCGGCGCCGTCGATGAAGGGCGCGTCCGCGGGCAGCCAGTTGCCGGCCGTGAAATCCCAGGTGTTGGCGGCCGCGTCGCCCTGCCAGATCATGCGCGGCACGGTGCCCGAGCCGGCCACCTCCAGCGTTACGGCGGTTGCGCCGATCGCCAAGCTGACGTTGGGGTAAGAGACGGTCAGGGCGAGGGTGCCGTCGCCGCTGCGGGAAGGATAGGTGATGAGCGGGTAGCTGCCGGCCGGCAGCCCGCTCTCGGGCAGCGTGACGGTCACGGTGCCCGCGCCGGCCAGCGTGAGCGGCCCTCCCAGCGCGAGGCAGTCGGACGCCCCGTCGGCCGGGGCGCGCAGATCGAACGTCATCCCGGCCGTGTCGAGCGTCACGCCCGCCGCATGCGCGAGCGTGAGGGTGCCGTAGCCGTTGCCGGCGAGCGCGAGCCGGGCGCCGGGCGCGAAGGTCGCGGCGCCGTGAACGGTCCCGGTGCCTCCGAACGCCGCGCCGGCGGCAACGGCAAGCGAAGGACTCGCGTGGGTGGCGCTGTTGATCAGCAGCGTGCCGGCGCTTACTGTTGTGGCCCCGGTGAAGGTGTTGGTGGCCGTCAGGATCAGCGTGCCCAGATCGGTCTTCTCGAACGGCCCCTCGCCGCCGATCAGGCAGGCCACGGTCGCGGTGGCGCCGCCGGCGATTTCAAAGCGGCCGCCGGGGTAGACGTCCGAGGCCGTGACGGTCATGTTGCTGAGCCAGATGCCGCGGTTGGCGTCGTCGAGCGTCAGGCTGGTCTGGGCGCGCAGGACCGAGCCGTTCAGGGTCAGATGGCGGGGGCTCCACGCCGGCGGGTTGCCGCCCAGGTTGTTCTCGTTGTTGAGCGTGAGCTTGCCTTGGCCGGTTATCTTGACGGGGCCGGTGAAGGTCGTGTTGTCGGCCGACAGTTGGATCTCCTTCATGTCGCCCGAGCGGCGCGGGATGAAGAGGTTCAACGCGCCGCCGCCCGTGAGCGGGGCATAGAAGAGGAGGATGCGGCGGTCGAGTTCCGTGCCGGTGCCGAAAGTCGCCGTCGCGCCCTCCGGGATGGTGATGGCGCCGTAGATCTTGGCGGTGGTGTTGCCCTGGCCGTTGTTGATCGTTCCGCGCAGGATCATGGCGGGGACCGTGATCGAGGCGTTGTC
>MWEJ01000540.1 GCA_002071025.1 Verrucomicrobia bacterium ADurb.Bin070
CATGTGTTCGTCCAGAAGCCGGTCTGCCACAACCTGTTCGAAGGCCGGAAAATGGTCGAGGCCGCCCGCGCCCACAACCGCGTCGTCTACTCGTCCACGCTGACCCGGTCGATGGCCGGTTTCCGCGAGGCCGCGCGCTTTGCTGTCGACGGCAACCTCGGCAAGCCGCTCTATATCCACGCGGTGCGTTATGGCGCGCGAACGAGCATCGGCAAGGTCTCCGCCGCGACGCCGATTCCCCCGACGCTCGACTACAATCTCTGGTGCGGTCCGGCGCCGATGAAGCCGCTCATGCGCCAGAACCTGCATTACGACTGGCACTGGGATTGGGACACCGGCAATGGTGAGCTCGGCAACTGGGGTATCCACCTGCTGGACGGCGCGCGCGAGGTCGCGGGCCAGGGCATGCCGAAAAGTGTGCTGAGCGTCGGCGGCCGGTTCGGCTATGACGACGACGGCCAGACGCCCAACACGCAGATCACATTCTTCGATTACGAGCCGCTGCCGATCATCTACGAGATGCGGGCCTTGCCGCGCGCCCGCAGCTCCTGGAAAAACAGCGCGTGGGGGCAGCAGGACATGGACGCGTTGCACGGCCAGTCGTACACGACCTCCGTCCAATGCGAAGACGGCTACACGGTCGGCAACAAGGCCTATGACAAGGCCGGCAAGCTGGTTAAGGAGTTCAAGCCGGTGTTGCGATCAGTGCGCTCGGCCTTTTTCGATGCCGTCCGCGGCGGACCGGGCATGCCGTATTACGATATCGCCGAAGCCCACGTGTCGACGAGCCTGGTGCATCTGGGCAATATCGCGCACCGCCTCGGCCGGCAGGCCGCGCCGGAACAGATCCGCGAACGTCTCGCCTTCAACGCCGACTTCCTCAAGACATGGGAACGGATGTCGGCCCATCTTGACGCGAACGGGATCGACCTCAGCAAAACGCCGCCGACGCTCGGCCCGTTCCTGCGCTTTGATCCGGCGGCGGAGCGGTTCACCGGCGACTTCGCCGACGAGGCTAACCGCCATCTCGGGCGCGAGTACCGCAAAGGCTTTGAAGTGCCGGACAAGGTTTAAGAGGAGGATGACGATGACACGACGCGAGTTTCTGAAGAGCGGCGGCGCGGCGTTGGCTGCGGCCCTGGCGGCGCCTGCGGCGCGGGCGCGCGAGGCGAAGAACGGGGTGCGGCTGGGCCTGACCACCTACCAGATCGGCAGCAAATGGACAGTTCCGGAACTGATCGAGGTCCTGCCTCGGTTCGGGCTGTTCGGGGTCGAGATCCGGACCGACATGAAATACGCGCACGGGCTGGAACTCGCCAGCGTCAAGGCCGCGCGCGCCGAGGCTGCGAAACGGTTTGCCGACAGTCCGGTCAAACTGGTCGGCGTCGCCTGCGGCGAGCGCTACGATTCGCCCGACGCCGCCAAACTCGCGCGGGCGGTCGAACGGACCCGGGAGCTGCTGCAGTTCTGCGCCGATCTCGGCGCGCCGGGACTGCGCGTCTTTCCGAACGATTTTCACAAAGAGGTGCCGCAGGAGAAGACGCTCGAACAGATTGCGGCGTCGCTCAAGCATTTGGCGCCCATCGCGGCCTCCCTTGGTGTCGAGTTGCGGCTTGAGGCGCACGGCAGCGCGGGGCTGCTGCCGCATCTGGCGACCCTCTGCAAAGCCGTGGACCATCCGGGCCTGCGCGTGATTCTCAACAGCGACTTCCGCGACACGCAGGGCGAGGGTCTGGCGGCCAACCTCGAAAAGGTCGGGCCGTATCTTGCCGGCACCGTTCACCTGCACGATCTCACGGCGAAGAATTACACCGAGGCGAAATTCTACGAGACGCAATGCGCCTTTCTGAAGCGCATCGGCTGGAACGGGTTCTGCCTGCTGGAGATCGGCGACAAGCCGGACAACGAGGCGCGTTTCAAGGAGATCGCCCGTCAGAAACAGCGGTGGGATGAAATCGCCGCGGCGGTTTAACGGGAGCGGCGCCCGCAGCACGAGCGGAACATCGGAAGGGTGGAAGAAGAACCATGAAAAAAACGAATGGATGTTTGGGCGCGTTCGCGCTGCTGGCCGGCCTGGCGCTGGCCGGAGATTTTCCCGCGTTTTCCGCGCCGCGCGCGATGACCTCCGGCCCGAAAGACCATCTCTTCGCGAGCTACTATGCGATCAACGCCTGGAGCGCGGACGGCCGGTACGCCACGGTG
>MWEJ01000541.1 GCA_002071025.1 Verrucomicrobia bacterium ADurb.Bin070
ATGACCGAGAATGAACCCGATTACAGTGCGATGCGCCGTGTCGTGGCGCTGACCATCGCCGGCAGCGACAGCGGCTGCAATGCCGGCATTCAGGCCGACCTGCGCGCCTTCCATGTCTTCGGCGTGCACGCCTGCACCGTGCTCGCCGCTTTGACCGCGCAGAATCCCTTCGGCGTGCGCGGCATTCTGACGGTCGACGCCGGGTTTGTCGGGATGCAGCTCGACGCTGTGCTGGAGGCCTACGCGGTCTCTGCTCTGAAGACCGGCATGCTCGCATCTCCGGATGTGATCGAGGCGGTCGCCGACCGTCTGGTTCTGCACAACCGGATCAGCAAAGTGATGGACCCCGTGATGGTGGCGACCAGCGGCGCACGCCTGCTACAGGACGACGCGGTCGCAACGCTCACGGGCGTCTTGCTCCCGCTGGCCACGCTGATTACGCCCAACCTGCCCGAGGCGGAGGTGTTGGCCGGCCATTCGATCGAGGGGGACGACGCCATCGTCGATGCCGTGCGCGAACTGGGCGACACCTTCGGCACCGCCGTGCTGATTAAGGGCGGACATTGTGCGGCCGTTGAGGCCGAAGACGTGCTCTTTGACGGCGAATGTGTGTGCCGGATCGCGACGCCGCGTATCGAGCAGCCAGTCTCGACGCACGGTACAGGCTGCTCGCTCAGCGCGGCCATCGCCGCGGCACTGGCCTGCGGCAAACCACTGCTCGACGCGGTGGT
This sequence comes from Verrucomicrobia bacterium ADurb.Bin070, assembly GCA_002071025.1. Taxonomy (GTDB): domain Bacteria; phylum Verrucomicrobiota; class Kiritimatiellia; order RFP12; family UBA1067; genus DUPH01. The sequence goes on from MWEJ01000541.1 coordinate 732, forward strand.
TGAGGGCAAGGCCTATGTCTATGAATCGATCCGCACCGGCATCTGGGTGGGCGAGGCCGCTGCGGTTTTGGGAACGCCTGCCCGCCTGCCGGTCGAACAGGTTCGTATAGACAATGTGCAGCCGGCCTGAAATAACCTTCTGCGGGGGTACCCCGTACACACGCAGCTATCGGATAGACACTCATGACACAGCTTCAAGCAGCACAGCAGGGGATCATCACAGACGCCATGCGCCGCGTGGCACAGGACGAAAAGGTTGCGCCCGAACAGATTCGCGATGCGATCGCGCGAGGACACGCCGTGATCCCGCTGAATCCCGCCCACGCCAACGCGCGTCCGGTCGGAGTGGGACGCCTTTTTTCCACCAAGGTCAACGCGAACCTGGGCCGCTCGACAACCCGCTCCGGTAAAGGCGACGAACTTGAGAAGCTGCAGATCGCGCTGAAAGCAGGTGCGGATTTCGTGATGGACCTGAGTGTGGGCGCCGATCTTCGCTCGATCCGGCAGGGCATGCTGGATGCCTCGCCGGTGCCGCTCGGCACCGTGCCGGTTTATGAAACGATCTCACGCCTTGAGGGCGACGTGCCGGTGATGAACCCGGATCTGCTGCTGCAGGTTATCCGTGAACAGGCCGAGCAGGGGGTCGACTTCATGACGCTCCACGCCGGGCTGCTGCGCGGGCATGTCGACCTGGCCATGCGGCGTATCATGGGGATCGTCAGCCGCGGCGGGGCCATCATGGCGGAGTGGATGAAGCGAAATGAAATGGAGAACCCGCTCTATACGCGCTGGGACGAGGTGCTCGACATTCTGGTGAAGCATGATGTGACCGTATCGCTGGGCGACGGTCTGCGCCCCGGCTGTCTGGCGGATGCCAGCGACGAGGCTCAGTTCGGCGAGCTGGATGTGTTGGGAGAGTTGGTGCAACGCTGCCGTGCACGCGGCGTGCAGGTGATGGTGGAGGGGCCCGGACATGTGCCGTTCAATCAGATTCAAATGAACATGGAGCGTCAGCAGGACGTGTGCGACGGCGCACCGTTTTACGTGCTGGGCCCCGTGGTGACCGACATCGCGCCGGGATATGACCACATCACTTCCTGTATCGGTGCGACCGCCGCCGCGACGTACGGGGCGTCGCTGCTGTGTTACGTCACGCCGGCCGAGCACTTGGGCCTGCCCGACGGCGAAGAGGTGCATCAGGGCATGATCGCCTATCGCATCGCGGCGCATGCCGGCGACGTGGCGCGCGGCTTTCCGGGCGCGCGCGAACGCGACGACGCCATGTCGCGGGCACGCATCGCGTTCGACTGGGAGGCTCAGTTTGCGCAGGCCCTTGATCCCGAAAGGGCGCGCGCGCGCTGGCTCAAGACCCGCGCCTGCGATGGCGCAGCGTCGGACGATCACTGCTCGATGTGCGGCAAGGAGTTCTGCGCGATGCGGACCTCCACGCGCATCCGCGACATTCCGTCG
>MWEJ01000542.1 GCA_002071025.1 Verrucomicrobia bacterium ADurb.Bin070
GACGGGGAGACGTGCGAGACTGTCTTTCTGAACGCGGACGGGCAGGAGGCGGGACGGCTTCCGCCGCCCGACGGCTACGATCCCGGCTGGCCGCTTGAGGCCGCGTTTCCCGGAGGGGTCCCCGACGGCGTCGAGAGCGCCTGCTACGCGCCCTCGCGCGTGGCGCTGACCGTCACGCTGGCCGCGCCGGAGGAGGGCGCGCCCGGGCTTGCGGAGGAGGGGTGAAATGAGGAAGCGCATCGTTTGGGCAAGTATTGCCGTTGCGGCAGCCGCTGTTCTGCTTTTGCTGGCGCAGCGTGAAGTGAAGCCGGAAACGTATCAGAATAATGACAAGACGCCCGACGTTTCCGGTGCCAGCCGAATGCGAGCGCCTGTCGTCAAAACGGTGAGAGATGACGGTGTCATACCCTCCGGTCTCGCCGCCGCCTACGCGCCGGGTGTGGTCGTGATTACCAACGGCGTCCTTGAGCCGGACCCGCGCCACAATTTCGATCCGCGACCGGGCATGGAGGACTACGAGGGCTGGGAACGGTACCGCAAGGAAATGCGCGAGACGGCCAAACACGGCGAAAAAGGGAAGGCGACGTTCCATGTCGTCGATACGGACGGCAACAGCGTCGCTGGCGCCGACATCTCGGCGCGGTTTTTCGGTGATTCCGGCGCGAGGGGGCAGACGGACGCGGACGGGTTGTTTACAGTCGAAGGCCGTACCCTGAACGGGGCTTCTCTATCTTACACGGTCAACAAGCAAGGGTTCTATCAGACGCGGGCGACCTACCAGCTCGGCAAGCGCGGCTACCGATGCCTTGAGAATGGGCGTTGGATACCGTGGAACCCGACGCTGCGCGTCACCCTCAAGGCGATCCGCAAGCCGATCCCGATGCATATGAAGCGGGCGAAGATCATACTTCCCGCCAAGGATATGGATTTCGAATACGATTTCTTGGCCGGTGATTTGGTCGAACCCTACGGCAAAGGGAAGACGGCAGATATCGCCTTGCGGTTTCGGTTCGATCGGCCAAGGTCGCCCGATTTTGCTGATTTCAGACAGGAATTGGAGGTCAAGGCCGTCCGGGAGGGTGACGGGTTTCTTTTGAAAAAAAAGGACGAATGGAGCGAGCTGGCGAGCGTGGCGGAGGCTCCGCTGTCTGGCTACATCCCCAGCATTAATCCTTATTATGACCGGACAGCCACTGAGATCTTCCGGCAGTTCGATGTCACGGCGAACGATTATGTGATCTTCAGGTCAAGAACGACGTCCGCTCCCGACGGCTCAACGGTGTCGAATTACGGGAAAATCTACGGGAATATCGCCTATGGGATTTTAGAGAACGACGCGAAAGAAGGTGTCGTTATGTTCCGGTACTATTATAATCCTACTCCAAACGACAGGAGCCTGGAGTTTGACGGCAAGAACAATCTGCTTGAGCCGGGCAGTTCTGATCTCAGTTGGCCCAAGTGAGGCCGTGCAACCGGTTCGGTGTTTGCCATTCGACGATGATGAAAGAAGGGGGTGCGGGGGGAGGAAGGGAGGGGGAAGAGGGGGACTCACGGCAGGGCCGTTGACGCTGCGGAAGAGGCGGCCGCCGCAGTCTCCCGCAGCCATTTGGCCGCGACCGCGTCCATGTGCGCGAAGAGCCTTCGCATGATGGCGGTGATCGCGACCTTGTAAGCCTTCCCTGACTTCCGGAGGTTCTGGTAGGCGGCCCTCAGAACGGGGTTGTGCTTGATCGCCACCGTGGCCGGCATGAACAGTGCCCGCCTGACCTCCGTCCGCCCGCCGCTGATGAACGTCTTGCCTTTGCACCTCCCGCTGTCCCTGGTGAACGGGGCCAGTCCGGCGATGGCCGCCGACCTGCGCCGGCCCAGCGTCCCCAGCTCGGGCACCAGGGCGACCACTTTCGCCGCGCTCAGGACGCCGACCCCGGCTATCCCGGTGAGCGCCTCCGAGAGCCCCGAGAGCCGCGCGTCACCCTTCAGCGCCTCGGCGATCAGGCGGTCGAGCTTCTTGATTTTTCTGCGCAACTGGACGACCGTGGATTTCAGGACACTGCCGGCGTCGCCGCCTGAGGCGCCCTCCAGCGTTCCGGAGAGCTGCACCACGCATTTCGTCAGCGCGTCGCGTGCGAGCACGAGCTTCCGCAGCGCGATCTCGGAGGCGCTGGGCGGGTGTGTGGGCTCGGGTTTTTTGGCTTCCGCG
>MWEJ01000543.1 GCA_002071025.1 Verrucomicrobia bacterium ADurb.Bin070
CCGATGGCGAAACCCACCGCTCCCTGCAGGAGGAATTCAAGAGCTGTATGCATGGCGCGTGGCTCAGGCGCCGGCCGTGTTGGCGGTTGGGGCGGCGTCCGTGGCGGACGGCTCCGGCGCGGCTGAAGGCTCCGGCGCGGCGGTCAGCGCGTCGCCGAAGCCCATACTTTCGGCCGCCCGCAGCAGCTCGTCGTCTGCCGTCGCCACGCGGCAGGTGATGCCGTGCGCGGACTGAAGTTCCAGCAGGGTGGCCAGATGAATGGCCTGCGCCGTGCCGACCGCAGTGGGGAACGCGTCGGCCGCGCGGCGCAGCACGCCATCGGTGACGGGCACGATCGTGACGCTTTCGCAGACCCGCTCGATCCACGTGCCGAGACGCGCGCGCTGCGCGTCATCCAGTTTGCCGGAAAGGCGCAGCAGGTTGGCGGTCCGGTAGCACTCGGTGCGCATCAGAGCACTGGCGTAGGCGGCGTCCCAGGCTCCCCAGCCTTGCCACGGGGATTTCGTCCCGACCAGTTGCCGGATCACGAGAGTCGAATCGAGATAGACGGTCATCTTTTTTTTCTTTCCTGCATGAGTTGTTTGACGGGGTCGGCGTCGAGTCCGAAGCCGCCGATCTCCTTGAGTTCCGAGGCCGGGCGTGCGGGCGGCACGAGCGGGAGCCGACCGGCTTCGCCCTCGTCAGCCAGAAGACGCGCGATCACGCGCTTGTGACTGGTGATCAGCACTTCCTTGCCTTGGCGCGCAAGGCCGAGATAGTGACTGAGTTTTTGCTTGAGCGTGGCAGTGCTTACCGTTGTCATGTCCATATAATAGACATAGTGTGTCTATATTATCAAGTGGAAATTAGGTTGTGGAGTCTGCGGTTTTCACGCGCCGCGGTAGCGGGCGTGAAAACCGCAGACTCCGCCTTGGGGAGGAAGGAGAAGGGAGAAAGGAGTTGGAGCTAATCCCGTACAGCTTCCCCCGTTCTCAAAAAAAACCCGCGGCGTGTCTGAGCGCCCTCCCCACCCTTCTCCTTCCTCTCCGGCCGCCACGCGGATTACGATTTTACTGTCGCACGGTCATTGACCTGATCTGAAATCAAGTATACTATCTCGAACTAAATGCCAAGGGATTGTTCCTGCCTGTCTGGATGGGGGCGTGAGGCGGTTCTCGGGACGTTGAAGGGCGGTTTGCCCATACAGACGTGCCCGAACGGGGTCGCAGGACGAAGCGGCGGGGGCACGTTACGGGAGGATCGAGCGATGTCTGAGAATCCGGGTTCCGCACAGGGCGACGCGGCCGCGATCGCGGCGATGCGCGAGCAGTGCGCGCGCATGAAGCAACAACTGGCACGTGTGATCGTGGGCCAGGACAAGGTGATCGAAGAGGTCCTGATCGCGGTCTTCAGCCGCGGCCACGCGCTGCTGGTCGGCGTGCCGGGGGTCGCCAAGACGCTGCTGATCAGCACGATCAGCCGCGCGCTGGACCTGAGTTTCAAGCGCATCCAGTTCACGCCCGATCTCATGCCGAGCGACATCACCGGCACGGATGTTCTGGAGGAGGACCACACGACCGGACGCCGCGCGTTCCGCTTCGTCAAAGGCCCGATCTTCGCCAATATGGTGCTGGCCGACGAGATCAACCGCACGCCGCCTAAAACCCAGGCGGCGCTGCTGGAGGCGATGCAGGAGCACCGGGTCACCGTCGGCGGCGAGAATTACGCGCTGCCCGAGCCGTTTTTCGTGCTGGCCACGCAGAACCCGATCGAGCAGGAAGGCACCTATCCACTGCCCGAGGCTCAGCTCGACCGTTTCCTCTTCAACATCATCGTCGATTATCCGGCCAAGGAAGAGGAGAGCGCGATCATCCGCCAGGTGACCGGCCCGCAGAGCGCGGCGGTCGAGAGGGTGCTGGACGCCGCGCAGGTCCTGCAGATGCAGGAGCTGGTGCGGCGCGTGCCGGTGGCGGAACACGTCATCGATTTTGCGCGCGATCTGGTGCGCGCCACCCGTCCCGCCCAGCCCGAAGCCCCGGATTTCGTGCGCGAGATGGTCGCCTGGGGCGCCGGCCCGCGCGCGGGCATCAGCCTGATCACGGCGGCCAAGACGCGCGCGGCGATCCACGGGCGCACCCACGCCACCACGATGGATGTCGCGGCGGTGGCCTATCCGGTGTTGCGCCACCGCGTGCTCACCACCTTCAATGCCGA
>MWEJ01000544.1 GCA_002071025.1 Verrucomicrobia bacterium ADurb.Bin070
CTCGTAATCCGTGGCGACCGGCACCACCTCCACGCCCATGTGCTTGAAGACCAGCAGCGAGCGCCGCATGTGCCATGCCGACGTCACGAGAAGGATGCGCTTGGCTTTGATCGCCTTGAGTTTTTCGCGCGTGAACAGGCCGTTCTGATAGGTGTTTTTGCTTTCGGTCTCCAGCACGATCTTTTTCGCGGGCACCCCGAGATCGATCAGGAACTGCCGCATGCCCGGCCCCTCGCTGACGCCCGAGAAAAGAATCAGCGGAGCACGCCCCGCGTGATAACAGCGCGCCGCATGCCAGCCGCGGTCTGCCGCCGCATCCAGATCGGCCTCGCGCGTCAGACGCGTCGGCGGTTTGATGCCGCCGCCCAGCACCACGATCGCGTCGGCGCGCGGCAGCGATTCAGGCTTGGCCGGCGGATAGGCCCGCTCCAACGCGCCGCCGAGCAGGATAAAAAACCACGGCGACGCCCAGACCCACAGCCACGCCACCGACAGCGCCAGCGCCCACAGGCCGCGCCGCAGACGGTCGCGCCACACCCAATAGCCGCCCAGCAGCACGCCGACCAGCGCCAGCGCCAGCGGGCTCAAAAACCACGTGACTCCCTTCATCAGACTAAACAACACGGCCTACTCCCCGATGATCTTGACCAGCACGCGCTTGTTGCGCAGGCCATCGTATTCACCGTAAAAAATCTGCTCCCACGGACCGAAGTCCAGCCGGCCTTCGGTCACCGCCACCACCACCTCACGCCCCATCACCTGACGCTTCAGATGCGCGTCGGCATTGTCTTCCGCGCCGTTGTGCGCATACTGGCTGTACGGCTTCTCAGGCGCCAGCCGTTCCAGCCAACGCTCGAAATCGGCGTGCAAGCCCTGCTCGTCGTCGTTGATGAACACGCTCGCCGTGATGTGCATCGCGTTGACCAGGCAGAGCCCCTCGCGGATCCCGCTCTCGCGCAGGCACGTCGCCACGTCCGGCGTGATGTTGATGTACGCCCGCCGGCTCGCAGCCTTGAACCACAACTCTTTGCGAAAACTTTTCATCACTCCTCCTCCGTCGAACACCGCGGCTGCGGTGCGGCCTCCGCCGCGCGCAACGGTTTTTCCTCACACGCCCAGACGGTCACGCGCAGGCCCGCCTTGCCCAGCACGCGCGCCACATGCGCCTGCTTCTTCGCATCCATCAGACAGGTGATGATCACGCCGTCGACCCGCTGCTGCGCCAGCCACTCGCCCAGCCGGTCGAAGCCGCCGATCACCCGATGTCCGGCGATGATCCGGCCGCGCAGGTTGAGGTCGTCGTCGATGACCCCGACAATAACCCGGTCGTTCATCCCGGGACGCTCGCTCAGTTCCCGCAGATAACTTCTGAAGCGGATGCCGCCTCCGTAGGCCAGCAGGCGTTGCGTGCCGGGCTTGTTGATCAGAATGTTTCGCTCCAAAACCTGCATCAGGCCGCTCACGCTGTCGCGCCACAATCGGATCGCGCACAGCGGGATCACGGCCTGCGTGCCGAACAGCAGCGTGAAGCGGGCCACATGCGGGTGTGACTCGCTGAACAGCCACACCAGTCCGGCACCGACAACGGACCCCGCCGCCACGGCCACGCCGAGGATCGCGAAATCGCGGACCTGCGCCCGCGACCAGACGCGCTGATACGTTTTCGCCGCCACCAGCAGCACGAACACCGGCACCACATAGCGCGGCAGTTCCGAAAGGAACGCCGCGCGGGCGAGCGGCAACCCCGTCTCCCAGCGCGCCAGCATCCACACCCCGCACAGCAGCACCACATCCGCCAAGATGTAGCACGGCACCAGCAGCCCCTGCCGCATCGCACCCCGCTTGCCCGAGAGCAACCGGCCCGTGTCCCACAATTCCACGCTCTCCAGATGCCGCGCCACCACCGCGATCGCCAGCACGAACGCGATCAAGAAAAGTCCCGGCGCGCGCCCCCTCAGCAACGTGCCACCCAGTCCGAGCGTCACCAGCGCCGCGCTCATCGCATAGAGCATCACCGCCGCGCTGCGCTGATTCATCGTCTGTCGCAGCAGCCGGTGGTGCAGATGGTCACGATCCGGCTGCATCACCCGCACGCGGCTGCCCGCCTCTTTGAGCGGCTGCGGCAGCAGCGATCGGACCGACCGCCGCCAGATCGCCAGCATCGTATCGAAAATCGGCACGCCCATC
>MWEJ01000545.1 GCA_002071025.1 Verrucomicrobia bacterium ADurb.Bin070
GTTCTCCTTGCCCGTGAAGCTCTGCTTTTCCGCAAAATCCGCCGCGTTTTTGTCCACGCCGGCCCCCACCGTGTCGGGGTCATCGAACTTATACGGCCACTCGCCATTCAGCGACCGGTAGCTCATCAGCGCGGTTTCGAGCGATTTCTGCGTCATGTCGATGCGTTTGACGCGGCTTTGCCGGACCGATTTAAGGACGGCGCCTGTGGCCAGCGTGGCGACCACCGCCATAATCGAGATCACCACCAGCAGCTCCACGATGGTGAAGCCGCGACGCGATATTTTTTTTGCAAAAGGTTTCATGGAGCGCTCCTCGTCATCACGTTTAATAGCGGCTGTTGTACGGCCAGCTCAGGCTGTCGTCGACCGGCTTGCCGACGGTTTCCAGATCATCCTTGCCGTCGGGCCCGCGCGACCAGACCACCACCGACGCGCGCACCTTGCCGCCTTTACCCGGCAGGCCCTCGCTCGAGTCGATCCATCCGTCGTAATCCTCATCCAGGCGGAACTGGATGCGGTGATCCGCAAAGGTCCCGCCGGTCGACACCTGCGCCGACGGGGTCTGCGTCTGATTCTTCTTCAGCTCGCGGCGGCCCCACGGGTCCAGCATGCCGAAGCGGTCGAGGCTCTGCTTGTTGATGTTCGAGGCGGTCTTCGGCTTGACTTTGCCGCCGCTGTCATACAGGTAGGTGGTGACATCCAGCAGTTTGGAATCCTGGAAAACCCAGCAGACCTCCTCGTCCATCTCGCGCTTATTCTGGTCCAGCCACTCCTGCGGCCAGAGGCGCTCTTTCTGCAGCAGCAGGGTAAAGGCCGCCGCCACCTCGGAGACCTGGCTCTGGGCCTGCGACTTGCGCGCGGCGCGCTGCACGTGCGAGAAGGAGGAGAGCAGCGCCGCCGAAATGATACCGAGAATACCGATCACCACCAGCATCTCGACCAGGGTGAAACCCTGGCGCGTATTATTCATCGTTTTTGTCATGAAATCCTCGTTGTCGGGTCTGTGCGGCCGCACGGGCTTACCGGGAAGCGCGGACCACATCGTCCTTGATCCAGTCGCCGACCTTCGCCCGGTCGGAATCCTTCAGTCGGGTCATCGGATAATCGGCGGGGAAGGTGCAGCCGTCCTTGCCGGCCGACCAGAGGCGGTAGCTCTGGAAGGGCGGCGCCGAATAGTAGTAGAGCTCGCGCCCCCAGGCGTCGCGCACCGACATGGTGCCGAGCACATACTTGTTGCCGGTACCCTGGCTGTACACCGTCGAAAACTGCGGATACCCCGCATCCTTTTCGGCGGTGCTCACGCCCAGAATCGTCTTGCCGCCGTAGATGAGGCCCTTGAGGTTGGGCAGCCAGCGGGCGCAGGCCTCGGTCTCCGTCTCCATCTGCGCGTTGCGCGTTGTCTTGTTGTGTTCCTTCCACTGGCTGAACGAGAAGAAGTCCTTGTGCGGCTGCTGGCCGGCGTCACCGTCGCGGAAGTCGCCGACCGCGTCGTAGCGCGGGACCAGGAAAGAGACCAGCCCGAACTTGAAGAGCTTGACCTCCGGCCACTCGTATTTCTTGCTGTCGAACGCATTCGGGTTGACGTTGGCCGAGTAGATGCCCGGCCCGTAGTGGGCGGAGATGAAGTCGTCCAGATCGCGGATCGTGGGGAACTCGAAGGCGACCGGCTGGCTGTGGGCGGCGCGGTTGGCGTTGTCCGAGCTGAGGGCGGAGACCGAGGTCGTGTTGCCGTCGGCATCTTCCTTGGAGAAGGGGTCGGGCGAGCCGTGGCGCGGCACGGGCGGGTAGGTGCCGTATTTCGCGTAGAAACCGGAAATCGCGTTCTCGACGCGCTGCAGGCGCTCGATCGTCTCGGCGCGGCGGGCGTTTTCGCCGGCCGCGCTGAGCAGCCGGAAGACGCCGCCGACCAAGATGCCGATCAGCGCCACGACCACCATCATCTCGATGAGCGTGAACGCCGCCCGCCGCGGCACGCTGTGTCGTTTCGTATCCATCTGTCAATCTCCTTGGGCGCGCCCGGTGCGGAGCGGACTCCGCCGGGCGCGCGGCCCGCCGTTACGCCTGGGAACCGAGCGAGGTGATGATCTGGATCATGGGCATAAACATCGCGATGACGATCGTGCCGACGATCACGGCCAGCACGATGATCATCAGCGGCTCGATCACCGAGGTCAGG